>JBBRGR010000597.1:0-1501 GCA_038223815.1 Gemmatimonadales bacterium | reverse complement strand
CTTGTCATGAAAGTGATAGTGGATCAGTGCCTTGCTCACCCCCGCCGCTTCGGCAACGTCCTGCAGGCTCACGTCGGCGGCGCCCTTCTGCACGATGCAGGCGCTGGTGGCCTCGAGAATCCGTCCGGCGGCGGCGCCCCTCGTGCCCGTCGCCTCGCTCATCGATCGCCCCGCCACGCGCCACTCACAGCGTCACCCGGTCACCCGGCGCCGGTACGGTGCAGTGGTAGCCTTTCTCCGTGAGCGCGGCGCTGAACTCCGTTTGCGCCCGCGGCTCGCCATGCACCAGCATCACCCGCGTGAGCTCCGGTGACGTCAGCTTCACCGCGTCCAGCCACTCGAGCAATTCGGTGCGGTCGGCATGTGCCGAATACCCGTTGAGGATCTCGACATGTGCGCGGAGCGGGACGTTGGCGCCATAGATGCGCAGCGTGTCGCGCTTCTCCACGATGCGTCGGCCCAGCGTGTGCTCGGCCATGAAGCCGACCACGAGAATCGTGTTGCGCTGGTCGCTGGCGGCGTGGGCGAGATGGTGCAGCACGCGTCCCGATTCCGCCATGCCGGACGGCGAGATGATGATGATCGGACCACGCATCGCATTCAGCGTCTTGCTCTCCGCCACGTCGCGCGTGTAGCGCACGAGGTCGAAGTGAAACAGTTCGTCCACGGCGCGCACCAGGTCCTCGCTCCGGTCGAAGCATTCCGGATGCATCTCGAAGATCTCGGTGGCGCTGGCGGCCAGCGGGCTGTCGACGTAGATCGGCACCCGCGGGATCTCGCCGGCGCGGGCCAGCGCATGCAGGTCGTACACGATTTCCTGCACCCGTCCCACCGCGAAGGCCGGGATGATCACCCGTCCACCGCGTGCTGCCGTCTCGCGTACGATCCGACCGAGGTCGCGGCGCGCATCGTCGATCGGCAGATGATCGCGATTGCCGTAGGTGGATTCCATGATCACCACGTCGGCATGTTGCGGCGGCTTCGGATCACGGATGATGGCAAGCCCCTTCCGACCGATGTCGCCCGAAAACGCGAGACGCACCGTTCGCTCACCCTCCGTGCATTCCAGCAGCACTGATGCCGAGCCGAGGATGTGGCCGGCGTCGGTGAAGAGTGCGCGAACGCCGGGGACCACGTCGAACCAGCGATCGTACGGCAAACCGATCATCTGCTTCAGGACCTGATCGGCATCGTCGGGCGTGTACAGCGGTTCGGCGTGCTCCTGACCACGTCGCTCCAGAAACTCGGCGTCCTTGACCTGGATGCGGGCCGAGTCGGCGAGCATGATCGCGCAGAGATCGCGGGTCGCCGCCGTGGCGTGGATGTTTCCCTGGTATCCCGACTTGACCAGGAACGGCAAGCGCCCCGCGTGATCGATGTGCGCGTGACTGAGGACGATCGCATCGATGCGGTCCACCGGGAGCGGCAGGATCTCGTTCTTGAGCCGTGATTCCGCCCGTCGCCCCTGAAAGAGACCGCAGTCGAGCAGCACCGTCTGGCC
>JBBRGR010000596.1:0-1504 GCA_038223815.1 Gemmatimonadales bacterium | reverse complement strand
CGGATGGTTTCCGGCGTAGGTGTAGAGGTGCCCATCGACTGCCCCGGCGGGGTCGCGCTGAAGGAAGCGCCCGAGGGCGGGGATGTAGACCCGGGCGCGGTAGTCGTAGTGGCCAGTGGAGGGATCGAAGGGGCGTCCGGCGTAGCCGAAGGGCTGCGCGGCGGGGCCGCTGCCAGGTGACCCTAACGCCGGGCCGCTCGACGAGACGAGGACGCCGAAGGGATCGAAGCAGTAGCTGGCGGCGACTGCGCCGACGCGGTCAGTGAGAGCGCGGACCGAGCCCTGGAGATCGGCGTGGTAGTAGTGCTCGGCGCCCGCGGCCGCGAGATGGACGGGATCATCGACGGTGGCGCCATAGACGTACTGCGCCACGCAGCGGTTGGCGCGGTAATCGGCGATGCGGTCGGCGCCGTCGTATGCGATCACGAGGCGCTCGACTCCGTGCTCCTCGATGGCACGGCGGCCGGCGGGGTCGTAGGCGTAGCGCGCGATGTCGGCGCCGGTGAGGCGGTCGATGACGCGGACCAGGCGGCGGAACGCGTCGTAACGGTAGTCATGCACGCCGTCGGACGTGAGATTGCCCGCGCGATCGTAGGTGTGCGCGGCACCGGCGACTTCGGGGTAGCGGTCGCGCAGATCGACTGGGGCGTAGTCGATCGCGGCCGAGGAACCGGAGGAAGCGGGGGATGTTCGGGGACAGTCCTTCATCCGCGGTGCGTCCAGGCGCTCACGAAGGTCACGCTGTCTGGGCGTCGGGTGGGACAGCTTGTCGGGAGGATGGTCGGTGCGCGTGGTCTCCACGTGCAGGCAAAGCCTGCCCACCTGCGGACCGGGGACAGGCGCCATGCACGCCGGGTGAACGGCTGCGTCCACCACGCACCCGAGTGCGAAGCTGAGTCATGCGTCGCTCGCTCATGTGCTGACCTTGTACGAGGACGCCACGACAACGAGCGCCCCGACGTCGTCGAAGAACAGGGTGTACTCAGCGAAACGGCTGCGCCCGCCGCGCTCTTGATTCCAGGCCTGCCACCCCACGGACAGCTCCCACTTCGAAAGAACCGCCTCCAGGCGCTCGCTTTGGGCACGCCGCCGCATGAGGGTCGACTTGACGATGTCATCCTCGCTACAGACCGCGGCCGAACGAAACTCGAAGTCAAGAACCTCCTCGAACTCCAGCGAATGCCACGCCACGTTACCGTCGTCCTCTTCAACGTCGTATTCGAGGACTAGCGCGGGCCCGCGAATCATGAGCCGAGGCCCTTCTGCGACGCGATTCGTGGGTGCGTGGAGACCGATGGTCGATTCCATCATCGGCCACCTCCTCGGATGATGGGCAGGAAGTCTGCGGCTGGGGCTCCGCCCATCTCCGCGAACCGTTCCGTGATCTTCCCCGAGGGCACCCGGTTCTCCGCGGCGCGCCGGGCCCAGCTCATCGCGCGCATGCGGGACAAGGATCCCGCGCTCGCCGCGATCGCCGAGGAGCTGACCCACGTGCTGCCGTTGC
>JBBRGR010000595.1:0-1510 GCA_038223815.1 Gemmatimonadales bacterium | reverse complement strand
CAGGGGTTGAAGCGAAGACGCAGAGTGCCTGATCAGGCCTGACTGCGAGCATCCAGCATCGCCCGGATCTTGATGGCCAGGCCGGCTGGAGTGAATGGCTTCTGCTGGAAGGGGGCCCCCGGCTCGAGCAGGCCGCGCTGGACAACATCCTCGCCGGTATAGCCGGACATGAAGAGCACCGGGAGAGCGGGCTCGATCCGGCTCAGGCTCTCGCCGAACTCCCGCCCACCCATCTCGGGCATCACGACGTCGGATATGACCAGGTCGATCGTTCCCAGGTTTTGCTCTATATACTGGAGGGCCTGGACGCCGTTCCGGGCCTCGAGGACCGAGTAGCCGTGTTCTCGGAGTCCCCTGCAAGCCAGATTCCGCACCACGTCTTCGTCCTCGATGACCAGGATCGTCTCGGTACCCCGCTCGGGAACAGCCGGGCGCTCGACTGCCGCCTGGCCCGGGTGCTCCGCTTGTGCCGCGGGGAGGTAGATCTTGAAGACGCTGCCCTGGCCCGGCTCGCTGTATACCCACACATAGCCACCGCTCTGCTTGACGATGCCGTAAACGGTCGACAAGCCCAGGCCGGTGCCCTGGCCGATAGCCTTGGTGGTGAAGAATGGCTCGAAGATACGGGCTTGCACCTCCGGGGCCATTCCGCACCCGGTGTCGCTCACCGCCAGCATCACGTAACGGCCCAGCGGCAGGTCCACTCCGCCATGGTGGTCGGCATAGGTCTCATCCCAAAGAGCCCGAGAGGTCTGAACGCTGACCCGCCCGTGGCCGTCCATCGCATCGCGCGCGTTGAGGACCAGGTTGATGAGCACCTGCTCCAGCTGTCCCCGGTCGGCCCGAAGCTGCCCGGCATCGGGCGAGAGCTGGAGCTCGAGGATGTGGTCCTCCCCGAGGGACCGGCGAAGCATTTTCTCCATCTCACTGACGACGGTATTGACCTCGATGACCTGGGGCTGGAGAAACTGCTGGCGGGTGAAGGCAAGCAGCTGGCGGGTTACATCGGCCGCGCGGCTGCCCGCCTTGATGATCTCCTGAACGTCGGCCCGGCGCTCGTCGTCCTCACTCAGGCTCTGGAGCAGGAATTCACTGAAGCCGATCACGCCGGTCATCATGTTGTTCACTTCGTGCGCCACACCGCCCGCGAGCTTGCCGGCGGCCTGCATGCGTTCGGCGCGGCGCAGATGTTCCTCCACCCGCTTCCGCTCGGTCATGTCCCGGAAGATGCCGCGTACCACCGATGGCTGGCCTTCCTTGAAGGTGCAGCTGAGGTTGCCTTCGACGGTGATTGCGGCGCCCACCTTGGGCACGAAGACCAGCTCCACGTGATCGAGCCTCTCGCCCTTGAGCACCCGCTCGAGCACCTGGGTGTAATAGGCCCGGCCTTCCGGCGGCACCAGGTCGCGCAGTTGGAGGCGGCCGATCTCCTGTTCACCGTACCCGGTGCCATGCTGCCATGCATGGTTCACATAGAGGAGCGAGCCGTCGGGCGCCGCCATGCACACCA
>JBBRGR010000594.1:0-1513 GCA_038223815.1 Gemmatimonadales bacterium | reverse complement strand
CGTGATCGCGATCGCCGGCATCGTGTCGGCGATGGTCGCCGTCTTCATCAAGCGGCCCATCGAGGGGTACTTCGATGCCACCCGCCGCGCGGAACTCACCGATGCGGCCGATACCGCATTGCGACGTCTCTCGCGCGATCTCCGGCTCGCATTGCCGAACAGCATCCGCGTCGACCCCACGGGTCGCTTCATCGAGTTCCTCATCACCACGGGTGGCGGGCGTTACCGCGCCGAGGTGACGTCTGCGGGCACCGGGAACACGCTCGACTTCGTCACGGCGGCGGGGGATGCGAGCTTCGACGTGATCGGGACCATGCCGCCCATCTCGACGGGCAACCAGGTCGTCGTCTTCAATCTCGGCACCGGGTTCAGCGGCAGCGATGCCTGGCAGGCGAGTGGCAACAACCGTGCGACGGTCGCGAGCGCCACGGCCACCACCGTGACGCTGACGGCCGCCAAGCGGTTTCCGCTGGAGTCGCCCGCGAGCCGGTTCCACGTCGTGGAGCACGCGGTCACCTATGCCTGCGATCCGTCGGCCGGCGCACTGCGCCGCCACTGGAACTACGGCATCGCAGCGGCGCAGGCGACGCCGCCCGGTGGGGGCAGCAACGCGCTGCTCGCGACCCGCGTCACGGGGTGCGCGTTCGCCTACGAGACCAACGAACTGCTCGCCCGCTACGGCATCGTCACCGCGAATCTCGCCATGGCGATCGAGGGTGAGACCGTCAACCTCCAGGCCCAGGTCCATGTCTCGAACACGCCCTGACCGCGCGCGCGGCTTCGTCATGGTCTCGGCGATCTTCGTGCTCGTCGTGCTCGCCATGCTCGGGGCGTTCATCATGTCGGTGACGAGCACACAGGGCGGCGCCGAAGCGCTCGATGTCGGCGGGACGCGCGCGCTCCAGGCGGCGCGATCGGGCATCGAATGGGGCATCGCGCAGGTGGCGGACCCGGTGAACGCCGATGCCGGCCTCTCGGCCTCGCCCCCGGTGCCGCCCGCGTGCTTCGCGTCGAACTCACTGGTGCTCGGTGGCGAGTTCGACCACATGACGGTCACCGTCGACTGCGCACGCGCGACCACCACGGAAGCCAACCGGCAGGTGGCCGTCTACAACCTCACTGCCACGGCCAACGGCGGTGGTGGCGGTTTTCCGCTGCAGCGGCAGGTGCAGGTGACGGTATCGCGGTGCACCGACCCTGCAGGCGCCGCACCGAGGTTCGCATGTCCGTGACGCGGATCCTGCCGGGCATGCGTCGGGCCCTGCGCGCCTTGTCGATGATGCTGGTCGCCATCGGGACCCTCGTGTCGATGCCGGCCGCCGCGCAGACCTACAGCAGCATGGAGCGCGGCTTTGCGTGGGTGGATCATTCCAGTCACACCAACGTCACCTGGTCCAGCGTCTCGTCCTGTTCGGGCGGCGGCGCGGCGATGGACGACGTGATCAGCGGTCTTCTCGACATCGGATTCACCTTCAGCTTCGGGGGTACCGGCTACACGCAACTCCGGATCATG
>JBBRGR010000593.1:0-1521 GCA_038223815.1 Gemmatimonadales bacterium | reverse complement strand
CGACGCCGGCAGCGCATCGGATAGCGATCCGAGCTCGGGGCGACCCGCGATGATGCGCCGACTGATGCCAATTCCCCGCGGTACCGACGATGAGCGCCGCGCCGCCGAGCACGTTCGCGTGCGACGTGGTGCGCAGCTCGCAACTCGCGCGGGATTCGGCCCCGAGGTCGCCGTAACGGTGATGGCGCTCCACGAGCGGTGGGATGGTCACGGACTGCCGATGGGATTGAGCGGCGAGGCGATCCCTCTCTTCGCACGGATCGTCGCACTCGCCGACGGCCTGGACCTGGCTGCTGCTCGGGAAGGCCGCAAGGCGGCGATCACGACAATTCACGCTCGATCCGGCACCTGGTATGACCCGGAGATCACCGCAGTCCTGCTCGCGCTCTGCGCGAATGGCCTGTTGCTGGAGGTCGAGGCCGCGGACCTGGCCGCGACTGTCCTTGACCTCGAGCCGAGCTGGCTGGTTCGGCTCGCCGATGCTGAGGATGCGGATCGGATCAGGGACGCGCTTGCAATGGCCGGAGTCGCCTGAACAGCCTTCCTACCACTCTGCCGCGCGAGCCCCCGGCTCCTCGACCGTCTGCGGCTCTTCGGCTACTGCCGGCTCCGTGATCGCTTGCCGCTCGTCGGTGTCGTCAGCCGCTTCCTGGTCTTCGACGCCCATGTCGCGAATCATGTCGACCCGCTTGAGATTCACCAGCACGACCTCCGCACGCTGCTCGTAGCCGGCCAGCCTGGTGTCGCGCACCGTGGCGCGCGTGATCGGTGTGAAGCGCGCCTGTTGCCGAAACAGGAAGCCTGCCGCCTGCGCCCCGGGTGGGATGTGCACCGATCCGACGATCTCGAACGGACCGATGCGGATGTCGACCGCCTGCTTTGGCCGATGCAGACGTCGCTGCGGGTCGGTCGACTGCGGCGGTGGAAAGACAAGGAGTGCGTCCTCGACGGAGAGGTCGCTCCATGCCTGGTTGGAGCGCATCGGCACCGGGAGCGATGGGTCTTCGGGCGCCACCTCGAAGGGGACGACACGGACCGCGTCCTGGCCGTTGACGAGATCGGTCAGGCGCCGGTGGCCGAGGTCCATGCCGACCGTCAGACGCTGATCCACAGTCCAGAACTCCACGATGCCAAGGCTGCTGGGGACCGGAAGCTCGGGAGCGGGGTGCGGTTCAGGTTCTTTCTTGCGCCGGCCCAGGGACCAGAAGCTCACGGGTTCACCTCAAGACATGCCAAATGCGGACCTAGGGTAGCCCTTTGAGTCGCCGCGTACATCGGCTCACTGGCGCGCGCGCCACTATCAAGTTCGACCCACCACTCGGGAGCAATCGCTGCCTTCTGCGCTTCTCATGGTGAGTATTCTCCAGCACATGGGCAGGCGGAATTATCTGATCGAAGGCCTTTCCAGCACCGGCAAGACTTCCGTTTGCGATGAACTGCAGCGGCGCGGCCACCACGCCATTCATGGCGACCGCGAGCTGGCTTACCAGGGCGATCCGGAAAGTGGTGAACCGACGGAGG
>JBBRGR010000592.1:0-1529 GCA_038223815.1 Gemmatimonadales bacterium | reverse complement strand
GACCTCGCGGTGCTGGTGCCGAAGCAGCAGGAGGAGGTGCAGTCGCTGCGCGCGCAGCTGGTCCTGCTCGAGACGGAGCTCGCCGGCCACCGGGTGCGCGCGCTGCTGGCGGCCGCGACGCCCGATGCTGACGGGCTGCGCCGCGCGGTGCACCACGCCACCACGGAATCGCCGACCATGCTCCGGGCCATGGCGCAGGCGGTGGGCGGTGAATCACATGCCGTCCTGATCCTCGTCTCGCCATCGGCCGTGGTGCTGGGCAGCAGTGCCGACAGCGGCGTGGACGTCGGAGCGCTCCTCAAGGGCGCGATCGCGGCGCACGGCGGCAAGGGGGGTGGGTCGCCGCGTCTGGCGCAGGGGGTCGTGCCGCCGGGCGCGCTGCTGTAGGGGCGACGCAGGCGTCGCCACGGCAACAGTCGCCCTGACCGGAATGCTGTTGTACATTCACCGCAATCCCCATCACATCCTCGCCACACTCAACGCCAGGGCCCCTCATGTCGCATCGCAAGGTGAACCGCCGTGATTTCATTGCCACCACCGGAGCCGTGGCCGCGAGCGCCATGATCGTGCCGCGGCATGTGCTCGGGGGCCAGGGATTCACGGCGCCGAGCGATCTCGCCAACATTGCTGTCGTCGGCGCCGGCGGTATGGGAGCGAGCAACACGACGCAGATCCTGTCCGAAAACCTGATCGCCGTCGCCGACGTCGACTTCGATTACGTCGATCGCCGGGTCGGGCCGGCGGTCAATCGCGACGGCACGCCGAACAAGCTCCACCTCGCGCACGCCAAGGCCCGGCGCTATGCCGACTTCCGCGAGATGCTCGACAAGGAGAAGGGAATCGACGGCGTGATCATCGCGACGCCGGACCACACGCACGCGGTCGTGGCGAAGGCCGCGATGGAATTGAAGAAGGCCGTCTATGTCCAGAAGCCGCTCTGTGCGACGGTGGCCGAGGCACGGATGCTGGCGAAGGTGGCGGCGTCGAGTGGTGTGGTGACGCAGATGGGCAATCAGGGCCATTCGCGCGAGGACACCCGCCTGGTCCGCGAATGGATCCAGGCGGGGATCATCGGGGCGGTGAAGGAAGTGCACATTTACACCGACCGCCCGCTCGGCTACTGGCCGCAGGCGGTGCCGCGTCCGATCGCCGACGGTGGCAAGATGCCGCCGATGCCGGCGCCGGGGTCGCAGTGGAGCCAGGGCACCATCAACAACATCCTCGCCAACGGGATGTCGGCCAACGTGGTGAAGCCCGATTCGCTCAACTGGGATCTCTACCTCGGCCCCGTCCCCGAGATCCCGTATCACCCGATCTACCACCCCTTCACCTGGCGCGGCTGGCTCGACTTCGGTGGCGGCGCCCTCGGGGACATGGGCGCGCACCTCGTCGACGGTCCCTTCTACGCCCTCGGGCTCGACTACCCGACCACCGTTGAAGGGTCGTCCACGCCGTTCGGTGGACCGCGCGCCAATCCGGCGTCGTTCCCGATGGCCACCAATGTGCAATGGGAGTTCGCGGCCACCACC
>JBBRGR010000591.1:0-1540 GCA_038223815.1 Gemmatimonadales bacterium | reverse complement strand
CGAGCTCCTCTACGCGGCGGGCCTGCGGATCAGCGAGGCGATCGGGCTCGATCGCGAGGACCTCTCGGTCGATGGCGCGTTCGTGCGGGTCATCGGCAAGGGGGACAAGGAGCGGCTCGTGCCCGTCGGTGACGTGGCGCTCGACTGGCTGCGGCGCTGGATCGATGGCCCGCGGCCCCCGTTGCTGGGGATAGGCCACGTGGCACCGCTCCGTGGCGGACCCCTCTTCCTGGGCGATCGAGGCGGCCGGCTGGCCCGCCAGCAGGCCTGGGCCGCGGTCAAGCGGGCAGCCTCACGGGCGGGACTGGCCGAGCGGGTCAGCCCCCACACCCTGCGCCACTCGTTCGCGACGCATCTGCTCGAGGGTGGGGCCGACCTGCGCATCGTCCAGGAGTTGCTCGGGCATGCGAGTATCTCCACCACGCAGCTGTACACGCATCTCACCGGGGAACGGATCCGGGATGTCTACAGCCGGGCCCATCCCCGGGCCTGAGAGGGAGGCTTTCGCCGCATGAGCTATGCCGATGGGTTGCTGTCCACGGGGGAGCGGATCACGTACCGCCAGAAGCAGCACCCCTTCATCTTCGCCTGGGGCGCTCGGTACGCGATCGTCGCACTCATCCTCGTGCTCGCGCTGCTCTGGCTCGCCAATACCCTGAAGCCGACCGGATCCTTCGCAACCCTCCTGGGCGCGATCACCGCGATCCTGTTCTTCGGTGGGCTCGCCGTCGCCATCTGGACGGCGCTGCGCTACCTCAACCAGGAATACGTGCTGACCAATCGGCGAGTGATCCAGGTCGAGGGCGTCCTCAACCGCAACTCGACGGACAGCTCGCTGGAGAAGATCAACGACGCCGTCCTCAGCCAGTCGGTCTTCGGGCGGATGTTCGACTTCGGCGACCTGACCGTCCTGACCGCATCGGAGGCCGGCATCGACAAGATGCGGATGCTCCGGAACCCGATCGGCTTCAAGAAGGCCATGCTCGACGCCAAGCACGAATTCGAAGTCGACATGGAGCGCGCCGGCTGGCAGCCCGGGCCCCCGATCCGTGAGGCGCCCGGTGCCCCCGCCGCCCCGCGACCCGCCCCACCGGCCGGTGCGCCGGGCACGACAGCCGGCCCCGGCCCTGGCAGCGCGCCGACCGCCCCGCCCCCTCCCGCGCCGCGGGCCGATCCCGACGAAGTCACCCGGACGCTGGCCAACCTCGCCGACCTGCGCGACCGTGGCGCGATCACGCCCGAGGAATACGAGCACAAGAAGGCGGACTTGCTCTCGAGGCTCTGAACTCGCACGGACCCGAGCGTCGTCGGGCGGCTACGATACGCGGGATCCCCCGTACCCAAGGTGCCGCTTGAGCCTCGACAACATCCTTCCGGCCGCGATCGTCGTCGCCATCATGCTGCTCGTCGGCCTGCCGGTCCACGAATTCAGCCATGCCCTGGTGGCCTTCCGTCTCGGTGACGGCACGGCCAAGCTGTTCGGGCGGCTGACGCTCGATCCACGGGCCCACTTCGACCCCGTCGGCGGCCTGATGCTGGC
>JBBRGR010000590.1:0-1544 GCA_038223815.1 Gemmatimonadales bacterium | reverse complement strand
GGCCCGCGAGCTCGCCGCCGCCTTCGCGCGCCTCAAAGCCCTCCCCGCACCAGCCGGCTGACCCGCCGGCCGGCACGCACGATGTCCATCACCGCTCTTGGCGCCCCGCGCCCGTCTCCCCACGCCCAGAGCCGATCCCTCGGCCGTCCAGATCACGGTCGCGACGCCGAACGACGGCTTCAACTGGCCCCACCCGACGACTCACCCCTCATCGCCATCCACGCGCACGGCCAAACACTCACACCACGCCTGCTAATGCACGATCCGGGCTAGAGCGCCGGGCTCAGAGCCGCAACCTGCTTCTCGACCCAAGCGTAGGTCTGCTCCAGACCCTCGCGCAGGCTAATGCTTGGCTCCCAGCCCAGCTCCTTCTGGATCAGGGTGTTGTCGCTGTTCCGACCCCGGACGCCCTTCGGCGCAGACAGGTCGTAGCGGCGCTCGAGCGTGACTCCGGCGATGTCTTCGACGATGTCGACCAGGCCGTTGATGGTGACCATTTCGCTGCTGCCGAGATTGATCGGCTCGAGGATCGCTGACTGCAGGATCGTCTGGGTGCCGTGCACGCAGTCGTCGATGTACATAAAGCTGCGCGTCTGCTCGCCGTCGCCCCAGATCTCGATCTCGTGGTTGCCGGTGAGCTTGGCTTCGGCGACCTTGCGGCAGATCGCGGCCGGCGCCTTTTCGCGACCGCCGCGCCAGGTGCCCTCGGGCCCGTAGACGTTGTGGTAACGCGCCGCGCGCGTCCTCAGGCCGAAGTCCTCGCGGAAATGGCGGCACATCCGCTCGCTGAACAGCTTCTCCCATCCGTACCCATCCTCGGGCATGGCGGGATAGGCGTCGGACTCCTTGAGGCCGGGATTCTCCGCATCGAGCTGCTTGTCCTCGGCGTACACGCAAGCGGAGGAGGCGTAGAAGTAATCCTCGGCGCCGGCGGCTCGCGCGGCCTGGAGCAAGTGCGTGTTGATGAGGACCGTGAGCATGCAGAGGGCCTTGTTGTTCTCGATGAACCCCATGCCACCCATGTCGGCGGCCAGGTTGTAGACGTCGGCCACGCCGTCAAGGGCCTGGTGGCAGGCTGGCGCCTCGCGCAGGTCGAGGACGACGTTCTCCGCCGAGGGATGGACCTGGTACCAGTCAGCCTCACGCTTGACGTCGACGCAGCGGACCTCGCGGCCCTGGTCGAGCAGTGCGCCCACGAGGTGTCCACCGATAAAGCCGCCGCCGCCGGCGATCAGGGTCAAGTTCCCGCTCATAAATGCCCCCAGAGGGATGCAATCGCTCACGGCCGTGTGGTCGACCAGATATCCCCCACGACCTTAGCGCTCGCGCCGAAAGTGCAGATCAGCCTGGAGCGTAGCGGAGTCGGCAGCCTCGGAAAGGCCGTGAATTCCGATTAGCCGAAATCCGGCGTCGCGAAGGAAGCACACCACGTCGTCCGCGTATGCCTGCCCGATGTAGAGCTCGACGAACGAGCATTCGACGAACACTTCGTCGAGCAATCGCAGGCTCTCGCCAGCTCCGCGAAGTACGTCCAGCTCGCTGCC
>JBBRGR010000589.1:0-1545 GCA_038223815.1 Gemmatimonadales bacterium | reverse complement strand
CTATGTCCTTCACCATCTGCCGGAGCAGGGACCATGACACCACTATCGAACACTGCCCATCGCGCGGCTCGCGGTCGCCCGACCTCCCGACCCGATAGCGACGCAGTTGTGAGAACGGTTCGGACCATGACCGTCGCCGTGAGCTTTCTCACCGGACTGGCGCCGACAGCTTTCGGCAGCTCAGCGGGCGCGCCAATGCCGTGGGATACGCCGCTGCAGAATCTCCTCGACAACCTCACTGGTCCGACGGCGCGCGCGCTCGTCCTCATCGCGATCGTCGGCTGCGGACTGCTGTGGGCGTTTACGAGGAACGAGGAAGGCCTCAAGAAGCTCGGGCAGATCGCCTTCGGCGGCGCCATCGCGCTCGGAGCCGTCGCCCTTTTGGCGAGCCTGGGTTTCGCTGGGGCCACGCTGTGAGCGCCTCGTCGATGCCGGACCGCAGCGGAATCCCAGACCTCGAAGGGGGCGTCCGAGGAGGGCGCAGGGTCCATCCATCCCTCACGCGGCCCGTGCTGTACATGGGAGTCGAGCGACCAGTCATCGCCTTCGAAGCGACACTGGCTCTCGCGGTGCTGTTCGGCGTCGGCGTGCACTTGATCACGTTGGGCCTGATCGGCGTCGTGATACTGGTCATCCACCCCTCGATGGTCTGGGTGACTGCCAAGGACACCCAGGCGACCGAGGTCTACATCCGCAGTCGTGGTTATGCTGACTATTACGCGCCCCATGGCTCGGCACAAACGCGCGGGCGGCCTCCTCGGCCGTCCATCCCAGGGGTTCGGTGACATGGACCTTCTCTCCTTCGCCATCGGTGGTGCCGCCAGCGCGGGACTGGCTACAGTCGTGCGCCACGGCCGCGAGCATCGCGCAGACCCGGCGGGACTGGCGGATGAGCTGAACTGGGCCTTCCTCGTCGACGAGGGCACGGTGCTCTTGAAGGACGGCGCCTTCCTCGCAGCCTTCCGGTACCGCGGACCGGATCTGGGCAGCGCCACGCCGGCAGAGCTGGATGCATTGGGTGAGCAGCTCAATGACGCCCTTCTCCCCTACGGCGACGGCTGGATGTTCCACATCGACGCAATCCGGACACCGGCGCCGCCGTATCCCGCGAGTCGATTCTCCAGCGCAGTCGCAGCGTGGATCGACACCGAGCGCCGTGCCGCCTTCCAGTCGTCGCGGCCGCAGTTCGTGAGCGAGTACGTGTTGAGCGTGACCTACCTGCCGCCGAAGGAGCTCTACTCCCGCGTCGCGAGACTCTTCGTCCAGGGCGCGCCGGGCGGTGTGAGCTGGTCCGGCATCCTCGGCGGCTTCACGGACGCGACTGCGTTACTCGAGCAAAGGCTCGCGTCACGTCTACAGGTCCAGCGCCTCGACTCGAATGAGCTTGTCACGCATCTGCATCGCTGCCTCACCGGGCTGACGCATGTCGTGACCGCGCCTCCGCACGACGCCTACCTCAACACGGTGCTCTCGAGCCAAGAGTTCACCGGTGGTTTCGCGCCACGCGTCGGCGACCTCCATCTAGGGCTCGTCTCGATCGTCGCC
>JBBRGR010000588.1:0-1551 GCA_038223815.1 Gemmatimonadales bacterium | reverse complement strand
CAAGGGAAACGACTTCCGGAGCGGATGCCCCTCGGAGTAGGTCTCCCACATCAGGATGCGACGCAGGTCGCCGTGCCCCTTGAACGTCACCCCGAACATGTCCCACACCTCCCGCTCCAGCCACTCGGCACCCTTCCAGAGGTCGGTGACGCTCCGCACCACAAGCGGACCAGACGGATCCAGCGCGATCTTGAGGCGGAGGTCCACGCGCCGGGCGAGGGAGCGCAGTTGGTACACCACTTCCAGCGGCCGCTCGGCGTCGCGGTACTCGACCGCGGTGAGGTCGGCGAGGTAGTCGAAGCGCTGCGAGGGGTCGGACTGCAGCCACGCCAGAATGTCGTGCGCCCGGGCGGCGGCGATGTACACGACCTGTTGTCCGGCGAAGAGCACGCCCCGGTCGATCGCGGCGCCGAAACGTTCGCGAAGGGCGGCCAGCGTCGCACCCGCGCCTTCGCTCATCCGGACCTCATCTGACTGACCGAGTTCCCGAATGGTTCGGAGACCTCGTTGATCTCCTCGGGGCGACGGAAGAGACCGTCCGGCTGCACCAGATGTTCCACCCGCAGCGTCGGATCGTTCATCGATTCGGCCTGGATCTTCTTCTGGAGCATGAGGATGCCGTAGAGCAGCCCCTCGGGCCGTGGCGGACACCCCGGGACGTACACATCCACGGGAATGATGGTGTCGATCCCCTGCACCATCGCGTAGGTGTCGAAGATGCCGCCCGTCGAGGCGCACGCGCCCATCGAGATCGCCCACTTCGGTTGCGGCATCTGGTCCCAGATGCGCCGGATGACGGGCGCGAGCTTGAAGGGCAACCGACCCGCGCAGATCAAAACGTCCGCCTGCCTGGGCGAGAAACTCTGGCGCTCCATCCCGAAGCGGGCGAGGTCGAAGCGCGAGGCGGCCGTCGCCATGTATTCGATGGCGCAGCAGGCTGTCCCGAACGGCATCGGCCAGAGGGAGTTCGACCGGGCCCAGTTCGCGAGGAAGTCCAGCCGGGTGGTGACCCAGTTCGGAGAGGTCATCTCCAACGACTCCACCTCGGCAGGCGACGGCGGCACGATCAATCCCACTGGAACGCTCCCCGCTTCCAGATGTAGACATAGCCCACCGCCAGGATGCCCACAAACGCCAGCATCTCGAGCAGCAGCACGCCGGCGAGTTCCGGCATCTGATGGAAGGCCACCGCCCACGGGATCATGTAGATCGTCTCGATATCAAAGATGATGAACAGCATCGCCACGAGATAGAACTTGACCGAGAACCGTTCGCGCGCGTCGCCCAGGACGGGCATGCCCGATTCGTAGGCGGCGAGTTTGACGGCGGTTGGGCGGGAGGACGAGAGGAAGGTGGAGGCGCCAATGATCAGGGCAGCGTTGGCCACCACGAAGAGCAGCAGCAGCAGGATCGGGATGTACGGCTGCAGCACGCCAGGCCCCCTCTCGTGAAATGTTTCACAATCAGGGGTAAAGTACCGCGGCGGCGAGCCGAATTCAACCAGCCCAAGCCGACTGGTGGCGTGGTGCACCGGGAAGCGAACCGCCCTAT
>JBBRGR010000587.1:0-1551 GCA_038223815.1 Gemmatimonadales bacterium | reverse complement strand
CTCGCCGAAGCGAGCGACGCCATCGGGATGTCCCACGCGATGCGACTCGCGGTGGAGGCGGGCCGAGCGGCGTATCTCGCGGGCCGGATGCCGCGGCGCGAAGTGGCGATTCCCTCGTCGCCGACGAGCGGGATGCTCGACTGACCGATCGTGGCCTGCCTCCTCGCCGCGCCGCGCTCGGCATTCTCGCCGCGGTGCGCCGTGGCGTCCCCTTCGACACGGCGCTCACCCGCGGCCTCGGCACCCTGCCCGAAGTCGATCGTCGCCTCGCGCATGAGCTGGCGGCCGGCGTCCTCCGACAGGCCGCCTCGCTTGATGCCCTGCTCGCCACCTTCATCAAGCGTGGCCTGAATTCGGTCGATGCCCCGAGCCTCGAAGTCTTGCGACTCGGTGCGTACCAACTCCGCTACCTCGATCGCGTCCCGCCCCACGCCGCCGTCGCCACCTCGGTGGACCTCGCGGGTGAGGTGGCAGGGGATCGGCTGCGCGGCTTCGTCAACGCCATCCTGCGCAAGGTCGCGGCGGTCGGACGCGACGTGGTAGCGCACCCGGCGCGTGATGACGTGACGCGCCTCTCGGAGGCCTGGTCCCACCCAGCGTGGCTGGTGACCCGATGGGTCGCCCGATTCGGGAACGATGCAACGGAAGGGCTGCTGGAGTGGAACAACAGTCATCCGCCGTTGGTGGTCCAACCCGCCCGCATCGCGCGCGGGGATCTGGAGCGACTCTTCAGCGAAGCCGGCATCCCCGCCTTCCCTGCTCCGTTCGACGCCGGGCTGGTGGTCGAGGCGAGTCGCCCCGAACTCCTGCCAGGCTACGCGACCGGCGACTTTTTCGTGCAGGATCCGGCGCAGGCGCTGGTGGTCCGGTACTGCGCCTTCGGCGAGGGCGCCGTGGTCTTCGATGCCTGTGCCGCGCCGGGCGGCAAGACGCTCGGACTCACCCGCCGCGCCGGGCAGGTGATCGCCGCCGACCTCGCGCGACGGCGGATTCCCCGCCTCCGGGAGAACCTCGAGCGTGCCGGCCTGGGACATGAGCAGGTGATCCTTGCCGACGCCCTCCATCCCCCGATCCGGCCGGTGAGGGCGTACCTCCTCGATGCCCCGTGTCTCGGCACCGGGACCTTTGCCCGGCACCCCGATGCCCGGCTCCGGGTCCGCGAAACCGCACTCACCCGGCTGGCCGCCGAACAAGCCCAGTTACTCGACGCCGCGGCTGATCGAATCGCGCTCGGCGGGGTGCTAACTTACGCCACCTGCTCGCTGGAACCGGAGGAGGACGAACTGCAGATCTCGGCCTTTCTGGCGCGTCATGCCGGCTTTCGACGGGAACCGCCCGCAGGTTTTCCGGCGGAGTTGCTCTCGCCGGCCGGAGACCTGCTCCTCCTCCCGCAGCAGCACGGGATGGACGGTGCGTACGCGGCCCGGCTGCGTCGCGTGGCCTGAGCAACGGCGCGGTGCAGAGAGCGTGGCGACCACGGGACAGCCATGAGGGCTGCCTGACAGCGGAGGGATGGAATGACGGTGCGCATTGCCCCCAGTGTCCTGAGCT
>JBBRGR010000586.1:0-1552 GCA_038223815.1 Gemmatimonadales bacterium | reverse complement strand
GCACTCCAGGAGGTCGGCACGGAACTTGGGGAAGATGCGGCCCTTTGAGACGTCGCCGACGTTGTGGCCGGCGCGCCCGATTCGCTGCAACCCGGCGGTCACCGACTTGGGTGACTCCACCTGAAGCACCAGGTCCACGGCGCCCATGTCGATGCCAAGCTCCAGCGACGAGGTGGCCACAAGGCACGGCAGCTCGCCGGACTTGAGTAGGTCCTCGACCACGAGGCGCTCCTCGCGCGCGAGGGAGCCGTGGTGGGCCCTCGCGATGGAGGCTGGTTCCCCCGATTCCGTCGGTGCGGTGCTCGCGGGACCACCGGTCCCGCTGTGCTCCTCCCGCTCACCAGCCAGCTCGTTCAGCCGCAGCGCCAACCGCTCGGCCCCGCGGCGGTTGTTCACGAAGATGATCGTGGAGCGGTGCTCCTGGACCAGCTTGAGCAGCTCTGGGTAGATCGCGGGCCAGATCGAGCGGCGAGTTGCGCCCTGGTCGCACTGAACATCGGCCAGCTCTGTGTCAGAGTCCGGCTCGCGCATGTCCTCCACCGGCACGTGGATCTTCAGATCGAGCGGCTTGCGCACGCCGGTGTCCACCAACCGGCACTCGCGCCCCGTGCCCACGAGAAAGCGGCCGACCTCCTCGAGTGGGTTCTGGGTGGCCGAGAGGCCGATGCGCTGCACCGTGTGCTCGGAGTTGTGCTCCAGCCGCTCCAGCGTGAGAGCCATGTGGGCGCCGCGCTTGGTCCGGGCGACCGCATGGATCTCGTCCACGATCACGGCTTCGACGCCCTGGAGGATCTCCCGCGCCTTCGAGGTGAGCATCAGGTACAGCGACTCGGGCGTCGTGATGAGCACGTCGGGCGGCTTGCGCAGCATGCCCGCGCGTTCCTTCTGCGGGGTGTCGCCGGTGCGGATGCCGACCGTGATGTCTCCCGCCGAAGGATCGGCATGGATGCTCGATCCGTTTCCTCTTATCCCACGGAGCGGCGCGCGGAGGTTCTTCTCGACGTCGTAGGAGAGCGCCTTCAGGGGCGAGACATACACCAGCCGGGTGCGCTTCTCGCCCTCGGGCAGCGGGTCGGCGGCCAGGCGGTCGAGCCCCCATAGGAACGCCGCCAGGGTCTTGCCCGAGCCGGTCGGGGCCGACACGAGCACGTGCTCGCCTCCTGCAATGGCGGGCCACGCCTGCTTCTGGGCCTCGGTGGGCTCCGAGAACGAGCGCGCGAACCAGTCGCGGACCGCAGGGGTGAAGGAGGAGAGCGGATCCGAGGACATGTGGCCTTCGAGGCTACCCGGCGGCCGTTTCGGGTACGCCTCGCTCCATGGACTCGTCCCCGCAAGGCCTGCTCACCATCTACCTCAACGACCACATGGCCGGATCCGTCATAGGGGCGGAGCTGTCCAAGCGGGCCGCGAAGTCCAATGAGGGAACCGAGCTGGGTGTGCTGCTCGGGCGCCTCGCCGGTGAGATCGAGGCCGACCGCGACGTGCTCGGCGAGGTGATGGACACCGTCGGTTCCGGGCGAAACAAGGCCAAGCATGTGCTCGCGTGGGCCGG
>JBBRGR010000585.1:0-1557 GCA_038223815.1 Gemmatimonadales bacterium | reverse complement strand
GGCCTACCGGCTCGCCATCGGGTACGGCGTCGGCACGTTGATCTCGTGGGGGCTGCTCTTTGCACGCAAGGAGGGGCTTGGGCGCGGCGCGACGATCGCTGTTGTCTTGGTCAACGCGTCGTTCGGGCTCGTCATCGTCGTGCCCAAGGAGTTCGTCAGCCACTAGGCCGAAGCCCCGTCGCGTCGTCCCGCACCTCCTCGACCGATTGTATCCCATCGAATCTCTCAGTCGCCTTTCTCTGTCGTCCGCTCCTCGCCGAGGCAGGCGCCCGAGCCTCGCCACGGCCATGGCAGAGACGTTCCGCGAAAGCGCGCAGGTCGCGAGTCGTCGGTACATTCAAGGCATGCCCCTCGGCCTCGGCATCTGGGAGATCGTGATTCTTGCGGTTGTCCTCGTCCTTCTCTTCGGAAGCAAGGGCGCGCCTGCGATGGCACGACGGCTCGGAACCGGCCTCCGTGAGATGAAGGATGCGGTCTCCGACATGGATCCGCGTTCGGTGTTCGACGACGAGGACAAGCCTGCGAAGCCCAAGTCGGTGCCGGCCATCGAAGCTGCGCCGGCTGCGCCGGCCGCGGTGGCTCCGGCGGCTGAAGTCGTGGCGACGCCCGCAGTCTCGGAAGCAACCACGAGCGACGACGATCCTGCTTCGACCTGATGGACGTCGTCGCCTACGAGGCCCTCGTACCGTTCACGACAGCCGACGGCTCGACGATCCGCGAGTTCATCCACTCGCCGGCGCAGTCACTCGCCGAGGCGGCGCTCGAGCCCGGCTCCTCGACGATGCGTCACTACCACGCCCTCAGCGAGGAGATCTATCTTCTCACGAGTGGCGGCGGCACGCTGGAGCTCGGCGGCGACGTGCGCGAGGTGGGGGAGGGCGACGCGATTCTCATCCCGCCGGGCGCCTGGCACGAGCTGCGTGCGGGTCGGGACGGCGTGCGGCTTCTCTGCTGCTGCGTTCCGGCCTACAGCCACGACGACACGTACTTCGAGTAGGGCCGAAGCGAGTGCAGGCGGCCGGCTCGAGGAGCCGACCGCCTGGGTCGTGACGGTTCGGGTGCCACCTGGCCTTGGCCAGGAACGGTGTTGCGCTTCGGGTGCCGCCTGGCTTCAGCCAGGCGGCGGATCGTGCAGGGAAGCGCTGCGGGCCAGGTCCGTTCGGGCTCCTGGCTGAAGCCAGGCGCATCGGGTCCAGCGGCTTCGCCGCGCTGTTTTTAGATCTTCCGGCGGGGGCGGGTGGGGCCCCACTTGGAGCCACGCTTGCGGCCCGAGTAGAGGAGCTTCGGGGCGGCCGACTTCATGCCGGTCTCCTCCCACGCGTCCGACTGGCCGTTCATCCGCGCGACCCGGCTGACCTCGGCCTGCTGGTCGGGCAGCACGAGCGTCACGCCCGTGCCCGAGCGTCCGGCGCGGCCCGTGCGGCCGACGCGGTGCGTGTAGGCCTTCTCGTCCTCTGGCGGATCGAAGTTGATCACGTGCGTGATATCCGAGAGGTCGAGGCCGCGGGCTGCGACATCCGTAGCGATGAGTGTCGTCACCTTGCCTGCCTCGAAGTG
>JBBRGR010000584.1:0-1559 GCA_038223815.1 Gemmatimonadales bacterium | reverse complement strand
CGGCTTGACGTCGCGGTGGACGATGCCGGCCTGGTGCGCGTGGGAGAGGCCGTGCAGGACGTGGCGGAGGATGCGCAGCGCGCGGCGCGGCTCCATCGCGCGGTCCTTGTCGAGCACGTCGCCGAGCGACTTGCCCTCGAGGTACTCCATCACCAGGTAGAGCGCGCCGTCGGCGAGCTCGCCGGAGTCGGTGACGCCGACGCAGTTGGGGTGCGAGATGACGCCGATGGCGCGGGCCTCGCGCTCGAACCGCGAGCGCAGCTCGGGGACCTGGGCGAGCGAGGCGTGCAGCAGCTTGAGCGCGACGGTGCGGCGGATGCCGACGTGCTCGGCCTTGTAGACCACGCCCATGCCGCCGCGTCCGACCACCAGGTCGAGGCGGTAGCGGCCGTCGATCACCGAGCCGAGACGCTCCTCGTCCGCCGTGGTGGCGCGGGTAACATCGCGATGCTCGCTCGGACGGGACATGGGCGGAGATGGACATGGTAGACGATGCCCGCCCCCGGGCCCAGCACTACCGATGCCAAGTCCGCGGAACAGGTTGCCTTTCCGTCGCCGATGTGGGCGCGACTGCGACGATTTCAGAGTCCCGCTGCCCGCGCGCCTCGGGATCGGGCCAGGGCGTCGTCACCGCGGCGCGGTCCGCGCTGCAACTCGCCCGTGTGGCGGTGCACGAACGCGCGTTGAACCCTCGACGGCGACGATGCCGTGGCGCGCGAGACGACACGTGAAACCGCGCAGCATCCCGTTGCCACACGCGGCGGATCTGTGTAGCTTCCTGGCCCTGCCTGCGCCTAGGTAGCTCAGTTGGTAGAGCAGCGGACTGAAAATCCGCGTGTCGGCGGTTCGACTCCGTCCCTGGGCACGACAACTTCCGAAGAAGACTGCGGCAACACGAGTTGCCCAGGCGTCTCCAGTCGCTCCGCACATGGACGACCGGCCCCGGCGCCCTGGCCTTTCTTGCGGCGGGCGCGACGGGGTGGGTTCGGCCCATGGAGCGCGGTCACGTTGGCCGGCTCGCGGGCGTACAGCGTGAAGTTGGAGAACAGTCGCAGCTGGTATCCGACGCCGTAGGCGAGCACCTTCCAGGTGCCGCCGCGCTGGTCGGCGACCCGGTAGCTCAGCGCCAGGCTGCTGCGCGTCGACGCCCCGCCCTCGGTTCCACTTCGCGAGCAGGGCGCCGCGCCGGTAGTTCTGCTCGTCGATGAAGGACCGTCGGTGTAGCTGAGCTCGGACGCGAGCAAGGCGGTGCCGGTGGCGAGCTTGGGGCTGGCCAGTCCGACGAAGCGGTAGGTCGGCCGCTCGAACCCGACCGGGCCGGTCAGCTCGGTGCCGCCGATGAACCACGTCAGCAAGCCAGGGACCTCATCGATGGTCTGCAGATCGATCGGCCCGGCGGTGTCGAGCACAGCAGAGAAGACGTGAGCAGGGGGAAGGGACGGTGGTTGGCGCACGCGGGAGCGCCGGCGTCGGGGCCACCACGATCGCGACGTCAACGTGTTCCCCGGTGGCGCCCTTGCCGTGCTCCTGCGGTCCGTCGGGGGCGCCGGGCTGGTCGT
>JBBRGR010000583.1:0-1563 GCA_038223815.1 Gemmatimonadales bacterium | reverse complement strand
GGCGCGCCGGCTGGAGGCGGAGCAGCACGGCCTCGACCTCCTGATCGTCGACTACCTGCAGCTGATGCAGGGCAGCTTCTCCGCGAAGGAGCCGAACCGGGTCCAGGAGGTGAGCGAGATCAGCCGAGGCCTGAAGCAGCTATCCAGGGAGCTGAAGGTGCCGGTGATCGCCCTCTCTCAGCTGTCTCGTGGCGTCGAGCAGCGGGGCAGTGCCGAGCCACGCCTCTCGGACCTGCGCGAGTCAGGCTCGATCGAGCAGGACGCCGACGTGGTGATCTTCCTCTATCGCGATGGCGAGGCGACTCCCGACGCCGACGTGGAGCTGATCAAGGCCAAGGTCGCCAAGCACCGCAACGGGCCGATCGGCGAGGTGCCGCTCCAGTTCCGCAAGACGAACACGCGCTTCTACACGATGGCGACCCGGGAGGACGCCGTCGCCCCCACCTACTGACTCCGAATTCCACTCTAGGCAGGCGTGGGGGCCGTGTGTATAGTCGGCCGCGGAACGTCCGGTCCAATGCTCAACCCGAGTCCGACCGATCAAGAGCGCGTCGCCGCCGATCAGCCCGAGCCCGAGGAACAGCACCGTCCATATCGGGCCGGGCGCTGGAGGATGGAGGCTGGGGAGCGGTGTACGCCGACAAGACCATCAGCTGCCGCGATTGCGGGATGGATTTCGTCTTCTCCGGCGGAGAGCAACAGTTCTACGCCGAGAAGGGACTCGTCAACGAGCCGCAGCGTTGTCCGAGCTGCCGAGCCGTTGCCAAGCAGAATCGGGCACTCGGGATCAGCTCCGGCAGCGGTAGCGGCCAGCGCGAGATGCATGCCGCGGTCTGCGCGGAGTGCGGGGGACAGGCACTGGTGCCGTTCCTGCCACGCAACGACCGTCCGGTCTACTGCAGCAGCTGCTTCGACAAGGTGCGCGCGATGCGGACCTGACCGGTTCGCCGACCGTTGGCCGCAGCCGAACCCGAACGCCGCCACGCAGGCGGCGTTCGCGCATCTCCGCACGAGTTGCGGCGCTACGATGCGTCTCCGCCCCACGCACGCGAGGTCCGTCCCCACCATGTCCGTCATCGCCGTCGTCGGCGCCCAATGGGGCGACGAGGGGAAGGGCAGGGTCGTCGACTACCTGGCCACCGATGCCGACCTCGTCATCCGCTACGGGGGCGGCAACAACGCCGGCCACACCGTGGTCAACCCGCACGGGCACTTCAAGCTGCATCTGATCCCGTCGGGGATCTTCTACCCCGAGACGCGCAACATGCTCGGCGGTGGCGTGGTGATCAACCCGCCGGCGCTTGTCTCCGAGCTCGACGGGCTGGCCGCGGCCGGCTTCGACGGCGCGAACCTCTTCATCAGTGACCGGGCGCACCTGGTGATGCCGTACCACATCCTCCTCGACCAGCTGGAGGAGCGGGAGCGGGGCAGCGCCAAGATCGGGACGACCAGTCGCGGCATCGGTCCGGCCTATGTCGACAAGGTGGCGCGCCGTGGCATCCGGGTGGTCGACCTGATGGAGCCCGATGCCTTCCGGGCGCAGCTGCCGACCGCCCTGCGCCG
>JBBRGR010000582.1:0-1564 GCA_038223815.1 Gemmatimonadales bacterium | reverse complement strand
CAAGCCGTACCTCATGAACTGGGCCCACTGCCCGGCCTCGCAGAGCGACATTTCGGTCTACAAGCATCTGGCCTTCATTTCGGCCGAGGGACTCACGGGCCGCATGGATTGCGGGACGCAAGGCGTGCCCGAGCCGATCAGCAAGGAGCGGGTGCGCGGCATCCGCATTTTCGACATGACTGATCCACTCCGCCCGAAGTACGTCGGCAACGTGCAGACCTGCCGCGGCTCGCATACGCACACGGTCGTGACCGACAAGAACGACCCGGACAATGTCTACGTGTACATCTCCGGCTCGTCGGGGGTGCGTTCGCCGGACGAGCTGCCCGGCTGCTCGAACCTGACCCCGGACCAGGACCCGAATTCCTCGCTCTTCAGGATTGAAGTGATCAAGGTGCCACTCGCCGATCCGTCGAAGGCGGCGATCGTTGGCGGGGCCCGGTTCCTCGACAACCTCGCCCCGGCACCGACGCGGAGCACACCGCCGGCGCCGAATGCGGCCGCTCGTGGTGGAGCAGGTGCGGCTGCGGGTGCGGCGCGTGGTGGCGCAGGTGCTGCTCGCGGTGGGGCCGGTGACACGACGGCCGTTGCTGGCCGCGGTGCGGCAGGTGGGCGTGGCGCTGCGGGTGGTGCCCCGCGGGTCCGCACCGGCCCGAGCCAGTGCCACGACATCACCGTCTATCCGGCCGTCGGTTTGGCAGGCGGCGCGTGTGGCGGTTATGGGCTGTTGCTCGACATCAGCAATCCGGCCAATCCACTGCGCATCGATGCCGTCGCCGACACCAATTTCTCCTTCTGGCATTCGGCCACGTTCCACAACAATGGCAAGGCCGTGCTCTTCACCGATGAATGGGGCGGAGGCCGTGCGCCGCGTTGCCGCTCGTCGGACAAGTACGAGTGGGGCGCCAACGCGCTCTTCACGATCGAGAATGGCAAGATGGTCTTCCAGAGCTACTACAAGATGCCGTCGCGTCAGACCGAGTGGGAGAACTGCGTCGCGCACAACGGCTCGCCGATCCCGATCCCTGGGCGCGAGGTGATGGTGCAGGGGTGGTACCAGGGTGGCATCTCGATCTTCGACTGGACCGATCCGACGAATCCGTTCGAGATTGCCTTCCATGACCGCGGCCCGCTCAAGGATGGCGAGCTGACCAGCGCGGGGTCGTGGTCGGTGTACTGGTACAACGGCGTGATCGTGAACTCCGAGATCGCGCGCGGGCTTGACGTGCTGGAACTCACGCCGAGCAAGTACCTCTCGCAGAACGAGATCGACGCGGCGAAGACCGTCGTCTGGAGTGAGCTCAACCCGCAGGAGCAGCCGATGATGGTGTGGCCGGCGAGCTTTGCGAAGGCGCGGTCGTTCGTCGACCAGCTTGAACGGTCGAAGGGCGTGTCGGCAGCGCGGATCACCGCGCTCCGGAGTGGCTTAAACGCGGCCGAGCGGGCGAGCGGTGCGGCGCGGACCACGGCGCTCACGCGGATCGCCGGCCAGGTGGACACCGATGCCAAGACCTCGAGCGACAAGGCGAAGGTCGAGATGCTGGCGGCGGCGGTGCGGGAGTTG
>JBBRGR010000581.1:0-1565 GCA_038223815.1 Gemmatimonadales bacterium | reverse complement strand
CGGATGCCGAGCGCCATCAACGCGCCGAGCGCGAGCGCGTCGAGGCGTGCCGGGGTCGCGAGATATTGCACGCGTTCATTGAGCGGCCAGAGGAGCGTGGTCACGATGCGGAAGAGTGGTGCGAAGGCGACGGTGCCGAGGAGCAGGGTCCGGAGAGACGAGCGCGACAGCAGGAAGACCAGCAGTGGGAAGACGAGGTAGAACTGTTCCTCAATCGACAACGACCAGAGCGGGGCAAGGATGTAGGCCGGTTCCTGGCCCGTGATGGCTTCGCGGAGATTGCCCTGATAGAGCAGGTACCACCACGGCGAGCCCGACTGCTGCACGAACTCGCTCGCGGCCCACGGACCGCCCTGCAGCAGCGGCACGCCGACGAAGGCGATCAGCAGGAAGAGGTAATAGAGCGGAAAGATGCGAAGGGCACGACGCGCGTAGAAATTCCGGAAGAAATCCGGGGCCTGCCGGGTGTCGAGGAGGATCCCGGTGATCAGGAGGCCGCTGACCACGAAAAAGAGATCCACCCCGATCCAGCCCAGGTGCGGCTGGGCGCCGTAGGCCGCCCACGGCCCCTCTCGGGGCCAGAAATGATGCACGATGACAAGAAAGATCGCCACCCCGCGGAGGCCGTCGAGTTCCCGAATGGTCCCCCGCAGCAGGGCGGGAGTCAGTGCACCACCCTGGCTGATCAACGGACTAGAACTTCACCTTCGGCGCGTCCTTCGCGTCCGCCGACGTGACTTCGAAGTACGGCCGCGGCTTGCCGAGCCCGAACATCTTCGCCGTCAGGTTGGTCGGAAACTTCCGGGCGGTGGTGTTCAGTTGTCCCACCGCGGCGTTGTAGTCGGTCCGCGCCACCGCGACCCGATTCTCCGTCCCCGCGAGTTCATCCTGCAGTTGCGAGAAATTCGCGCTGCTCTTGAGGTCCGGATACGCCTCCGCGATGGCGAGCAGTCGGCCGAGGGGTGCCTGCATCGCCTGGTTCGCGTTGGCCATCTCCTGCACGTTGCCCCCCTGCACCGCCCCGCTCAGCTTCGCGCGCGCCTCGGCGACCGCGATGAAGACCGTGGTCTCCTGCGCCGCGACGCCCTTGACGGTCTCCACGAGATTGGGGATCAGGTCGGCCCGCCGCTGCAGCTGGACCTCGATCTGTCCCTGAGCCTTGTTGACCTGTTCATCGAGGCCCTGAAGCGTATTGTAGCCGCAGCTGCTGGTCAGGAGGGTGACGGCAAGCAGCAACGGGGCGGAACCGAGAGTGCGACGCATTTAGTGATCTCCCTGAGGATGGTGATCGACGAGCTCAACCGCCCGGCGCACGTAGTCAAGATACCGGGCAAACGTGGCGGGCGGACAAGGCCATTCCGAATCGGGGCGGTGCCCGGCAATCTCGACTGCCACGTCACCGTCCTCGCCGAGGAGGTCGGCAAGCGAGGCGACCGTGGTGGCGGCCGTGCTCCCCGGCATCCGACCATGCAACACCGCCGTGCAGCGGAGGAGCACGAGGAGCTGGCCAACCGATGCCGCCGCGAAGCCCCCGAGGGTGACCATCGACTCACCGAAGCGGACAT
>JBBRGR010000580.1:0-1567 GCA_038223815.1 Gemmatimonadales bacterium | reverse complement strand
GCGGGGGGCCCCGCGATGCAGCTCGCGTCCTCCCCCGATGCGCTGCACTGGAAGCCCTGCGACCGCCCGGGCATCCGCGCCCGCAAGGGCTCGACGTCGGCGATGAAGGTCGGCGGCGGCAGCCCGCCGATCCTCACGGAGCGCGGCTGGCTCGTCGTCTATCACGGCGTGGAGACGCGCGCGCAGGTGGGCATCTACCGCAGCTTCTGGGCGCTGCTCGATCGCGACGACCCGAGCCGTATCCTCCACCAGGCGGACGAAACGCCGCTCCTCGAGGCGAACGCCGCGCTCACCGAGCCGATCGCGCACCAGCTGTACTTGCCGACGCCGGTGATCTTCACCACCGGGATCGCGGACGCCGGCGACCACTACGTCGTGGCGTCCGGTGAAGCCGATCTCGCATGCCGCATCACGCACCTGCCGAAGGCGAGGTTCTCGTGAGCACATGGTGGCAGCGTGGCGTGATCTACCAGGTGTACCCGCGCTCGTTCGCGGACAGCGACGGCGATGGCATCGGGGATCTGCGCGGCATCACCAGCCGTCTCGACTACCTGCAAGAGCTGGGCGTCGACGCTCTCTGGATATCCCCGATCTATCCCTCGCCCATGGCAGATTTTGGATATGATGTCGCCGACTATTGCGATGTCGACCCACGCTTCGGCACCCTGACCGACTTCGACGCGCTCCTGGCCGCGGCGCATCGACGCGACTTGAAGGTGATCCTCGATTTCGTACCGAATCACAGCTCCGACCAGCATCCCTGGTTCCGGGAGAGCCGCAGCGCCCGCACGAGCCCCAAGCGTGATTGGTACATCTGGCGCGATCCCGCGCCGGGCGGCGGACCGCCCAACAACTGGGTCAGCGACTTCGGCGGCTCTTCCTGGGAATGGGACGAGGCCACCGGCCAGTACTATCTCCACGCGTTCCTGAAGGAGCAGCCGGATCTGAACTGGCGGAATCCCGAGGTGCAGCACGCGATGTACGACGTGCTGCGCTTCTGGCTGGCACGCGGCGTCGATGGGTTCCGCATCGACGTGCTCTGGCACCTGATCAAGGACGCCAACCTTCCCGACAATCCGCTGAATCCCGACTACCAGGCGGGCGCGGGCGAGATGTACCGGGTCGTCCAGCTCCACTCCACCGATCAATCCGAGGTGCACGCCATCGCCGGCGAGATGCGGCGCATCGCCGATTCCTTCGACGGGCGCGTGCTCATCGGCGAGATCTACCTGCCGCTGGAGCGCCTCGTTCGCTACTACGGGGTCGGCGAGCCGGGCGTGCACCTGCCCTTCAACTTCTCGCTCGTCGCCGCGCCCTGGAACGCCACGGCGATCGCCGCGCTCATCGGCGCCTACGAGGCGGCGCTGCCGGACGGCGCGTGGCCGAACTGGGTGCTCGGCAATCACGACCGTCCGCGCATCGCGACGCGGGTGGGCGAGGCGCAAGCCCGCGTCGCCGCGCTGCTCCTGCTCACGCTGCGCGGAACGCCGACGCTCTACTACGGCGACGAGCTCGGGGTCGGCGACGTCCCGATCCCGGCGGCGCTCGTGCAGGATCCGCGCGAGCT
>JBBRGR010000579.1:0-1578 GCA_038223815.1 Gemmatimonadales bacterium | reverse complement strand
CGTCGTCGCACCGCGCGTGCGCGGTATCGAGGTGGTCATGCTGACCGGCGATAACGCCGAGACAAGAAGGCAGCCGCGTGATGATCGCGATCTGAGCACACTCCCATAGATCATGGCCACCATCGAGATCCGCATTCGCGGTCTGGCTCAGTTGTTCGAGTCGCTGGATCCCTCGCCGTTTCGGCAAAGAGCGCTGGGTCGTGGCGCGGAGAGTTACATCCTCGCCGGCGTCCGGAAGCATCCGATTGATGAGCCGCTGCGATTGCTGGTTCACTTGCCCGAATCGCTGCGCGCGCATGTGGCCGACGTGACCGAAGGCATTCACGAACATTTTTGTGTGGCGCACGCGCAGGGTGAGCGGCGATTTCGTCGCCGCATCCGCACCGGGGGCATCACGCTTGGGGTCGGGCTTGCCGTCCTGTCGTTCATCGCCGCTTACTTCGTCGAGGTGCGGGCCCTGGTCTCGGTGTGGTGCTTCTTCGCCGCGATCTTGAGTCTTCTCGTGTACCTCCACCTGCGCTACCGTACCTTGGGGGGATTTCCCGACGAAGCTTCCTCGTCGCTCGCCGGCAATCACGCGGCGGGCTCTGAGGCGCCGTGAGCCCGGAGAGCGTGCCCCCCAGCCGCCTCAACACGACTAGGCGGGGGATCACGATGGGTTTACCGTGGCTGGTGGGCGGGGCTATTTCCTCTGGGTGCCGGTGGAGAAATGCGCCGGCCCGCGCCCCTATTTACTCAGCCGCGACTCAGCCGCGACTCAGGTTGGCGTCGTACACTACGCCCTGGACCATTCCACTTGTGGGTTACCGAGATGGGGACGTTCCCCCTCCGCCCACGCGCTCTCAGGAGGATTGCATGCGACAGATTACGATGGCCATTTCCGGCATGAGCTGCGGCGGCTGCGTGAGACGGGTGACAGAGGCGCTCGGCACCGTCCCGGGTACACGCGTCGATTCGGTGTCTGTGGGCTCGGCGACCGTCACCTACGACGAGTCCCGCGCGACCCCTGCGGCGATCGACCGGGCGGTTCGCGAGGCCGGATACCAGCCCGGGCCGGTGGGCGCCGCCGTGCCGGTCGCCGCCGGTGGCGGCTGTTGTGGAAGCAGGTAGGGGAGCCGGAGGCAACAGCGGGGTAACCTGACCGGGGTGCCTCCAGTCCATTCAAGGAGACACGGCATGTTTCATTTCTACGATGGTCATCACTGGCTCGGCATGCACCTCTTCTGGTGGTTCTTCTGGATTCTGTTCCTTGCGGTCGTCTTTGGCTGGTTCGAGCCGGTCCCAGGAAGCGGGCTGGGAAGGACAATAGGCGGTAATCCCACATTCAGTCGGCGCCGGCCGTCTCGAGTGCCCGCTGAATAACGGCGCGCGCCTCCTCCTGGACGCGGCGCAAATGGTGCAGTCCCCTGAAGCTTTCCGCGTAGAGCTTGTAGACCGGCCGAGATAGTCGGCGTAGCCCAGCTCGCCCCTGACCTCCTCGAAGATTCTCCAGTAGTGGTCGGCTGCCTCGAGGCCGGACTCGCGCACGAGATAGCCTCGAAAGTCGCGTTGCACGCCATCGTTATCGAGCAGCGTGTT
>JBBRGR010000578.1:0-1588 GCA_038223815.1 Gemmatimonadales bacterium | reverse complement strand
CGCCCTGGAAGAGCGCGAGCATGAAGCGCTGAATCCGTGCGGCTCGGGCCGCTTCGGTGACCGCCACATCGCGACTGGCGCGCAGTCGCACCGCCGCCGTGCCGACGATCCCGGCGATGAGCAGCACCACGCCACTCGCGACAAGGACCTCGCGATGGCGCCGGCGGAGCAACTTGCCCGTGCGATAGCCGAACGAATCCGGTCGTGCTTCCAGGGGCGCGCCAGCCAGGAAGTGGTCGACATCGCGGAGCAGCGCTTCCACCGACGGGTAGCGTCGAGCCGGATCGCGGTGCATCGCCGTGAGACAGAGCACATCGAGGTCGGCCCACGCACTCTGGGAGGCGCGCACCATGTCCGACCCACCACGCACCGACGGCCGGAGCGGTTCCTGCTCCAGCAGGATGGTGGCCGCCTCCGAGGGTGTCCGCTCGGCGAGGTCGTGTGGCAGCGCGCCAGTGAGCAACTCGTAGAGGATCACGCCGAGGGCGTAGACATCCGTCTGCACGCCGAGCGGTGCGGCGCGGAGCTGCTCCGGAGCAGCATACGCTGGGGTGAGCAGACGCAGGCCGGTCGCGGTCGGGTTGGAGTGCCCATCGAGCGGGTCCAGCTGCCGGGCGATGCCGAAATCCACCAGCTTCACCGTGCCGTCGGCCGTCACGAGGATGTTGGATGGCTTGAGATCGCGGTGAATCACGGCGTGCGCGTGGGCGTGCCGGACTGCGTCGCCGATGGCGTGGATCACGCCGAGGCGGTCGCCGAGCGAGCGCGGTACGGCCGTCCGCCAGTCCGTGAGCGTGGTCCCGTCTACCAGTTCCATGGCGAACCACGGGGTACCGTCCGGGAGCGTATCGGCGTCGTAGAGCCGTGCGATTCCCGGGTGGAGCAGTTGGGCGAGGGTGCGCTGCTCGGCGGCGAAGCGGGCACGCCGAGCCGGCGAGAGGGTGGCGTCCCGGAGGATCTTGATCGCGGCGGTGGCGTCGAGGTCGTCGCGGATGGCCCGGTACACGACCCCCATCCCGCCTTCGCCGAGCCGCGCGGTGATGCGGTAGGGCCCGAAGCGCTGGGTGGGGAGTGGTGCGTCGTGGGGGTCGAGGAGCGCGGCGGCCACGGTGCCGACGGTTTGATCGAGGAGGTGATCGGCCCGGCGATCTGCCACGAGGAGGGTGCGCACCTCGTCATAGAGCGTGGGGTCGCCTTCCGTCGCCTTGCGGAGTGCCGCTGCTTGCGCTGCCTCCGGGAGATCGGCGACCGCGTGGAAGAGAGCCTGCACTGCGGCCCAGCGCGCGGCGTCGCTCACCGCGGTGCCCCGAGTTCACGCGCGAGCCAGGCGCGTGCGGCGCGCCAATCCCGCATCACCGTCGCCTCCGAAATGCCCAGGGTTTCGGCGGTCTCACGCACGTCGAGGCCACCAAAGAATCGGCACTCGACCATCATCGCCTGCCTCGGCTGCAACAGGGCGAGCGCGTCGAGGGCGCCATCGAGCACCAGCAGTTCCTCCGCGGAGGAGGCGGGCACCGCGAGCGCATCATCCAGCGTGATGAGCGCCGCCCCCCCGCCGCGCTTCTCGGCGTGACGCCGCCGAGCCGCC
>JBBRGR010000577.1:0-1591 GCA_038223815.1 Gemmatimonadales bacterium | reverse complement strand
GCTCGAGGCGGCGCGTCGCGCCGGCGTCCCGCGCATCGTCCACCTCTCGACCATCGACGTCTATGGGCGGGGTGACGGCACTTACACGGAGGAGGCACCGCGCAAGCGCGAAGGGGGCGCGTACGGGGACAGCAAGATCGCCGCGGAGGAGGCCGTGGAGGAGTATCGAAGCATGGGCTCCAATGTGGCGGTGCTCCGCCCGACCATAGTCTATGGCCCGGGCAGCGTGAGCTGGACGGTCGAGTTCGCCGAACGACTCCTCGCCGGCACCTGGCTGCTGTCGGACGAGGACACGAGCGGGCTCTGCAACCTCGTGTACGTGGATGACGTCGCCGCGGCGGTGCTTCGTTCGCTCGAGACGCCGGCGCCGTGCAACGAGACGTTCAACGTGAACGGCCCCGAGACGATCACCTGGGCCGCGTACTTCCGCACACTGAATGACGCACTCGATCTTCCTCCACTCCCCAAGGTGTCGCGTGGCCGAAGTCACCTCGCCGCCCGCGCCATGGCTCCGGTACGCACCACGGCCAAGTGGGTGCTTCGCAGGGCCCCGGGACTGGTGATGGGCCTGTATCAAAAGTCCGCATTGGCCCGCAAGTTGATGAAGGGCGCCGAGAGTGCCATCCGGCAGACCCCCACCGCCGGCGAGTTCCATCTTTATAGCATCAACGCGCTGTTCCCGACGAGCAAGGCGGAGCGGCTGATCGGATTCCGACCGGCGATCGGCGTCGCCGAGGGCGTGGCGCTGAGCGTCGCCTGGTTGCGGCATGTCGGGATCGAGCGTGCGCGTGTCTGACGAGCGGCTCGGGATCGTGCACGTGACGGCGCCTGCCCCTGTCGGCGGGCTCGAGCGTGTGGTCCAGGCCCTCGCGATCGGACAGCACAGGGACGGCCATCGTGTACTGGTGCTCGGTGTCGTCGAGCCATCCGAGACGCTGCATCCGTTCTTCGCACCCTTGCACGAGGCCGGCGTCGCTGCCGAGGCGGTCACGCTCCCCGGCCGCGCCTACCTCCGCGAGCGGCGCGAGGTACGCGCGCGACTCCGACAGGCGCGACCGGACATCGTTCACACGCACGGCTACCGTAGCGACCTGCTCGACGGTCCGGTCGCGCGGGCCCTCGGCGTGCCGATCGTGTCGACGGTTCACGGCTCGAGCCGAATGGGGGGAAAGTCCCACCTCTTCGAGTGGATGCAACGCCGCGCGTGGCGGCGCTTCGACGGCGTCGTCGTCGTCTCGCGCGCGCTCGAGGTGGAGCTGCGCAACGACGGGACCTCGGCGGACAATCTCGCACTGATCCCCAACGCGTGGCCCGGCACGGAGTCCACCTGGTCGCGGGCGCAGGCTCGGCGCCACCTCTGCCTCGAGACGGATGCTCCCGTGCTCGCCTTCGTGGGGCGCCTGATCCCCGCCAAGGGTCCTGACCTGTTCGTTCAGGCGCTCGCCGAACTTGCCGATCAGAGGTGGCAAGCCGTGATCGTCGGGGACGGGGGCGAGCGGACCGAGGTCGAACGACTCGTGCGCTCCCATGGACTTGGTGATCGGGTGCGCATGGTGGGTCATCAGGACGATGCCACGCGACTCTTCCCTGC
>JBBRGR010000576.1:0-1598 GCA_038223815.1 Gemmatimonadales bacterium | reverse complement strand
GTCCGAATGATGGAACGGCGACGCTTTGTCCGGATCGCGTTCGCGGGCGGCGCGGCGTTGGTGGTCCCGCGCCCGACCTGGGCGGCGTCGGCGCGGGGTGCCCGCGCGTCGTTCCTCGTGCCGATGGACGATGCCCAGACTGATCACCTCAAGGCCTATGGGGTGGCTTTCCGCGCGCTGGAGCGTGGCGACAAGGCCGAGTGGCTGCTGAACTACCGCGGTGGCGCCTTCCTGCTGCCCGCGAGCGAGGCCGTACAGCGCGATGCCACGCTCTCGGGGGTCAGTGTCGAGTCGGTGAGCGAGGCCAGTGTGGCTGGAGTGCGCGGCGAGGTGCAGGGCGGCAACATGGACGCCGTGCCGCTCGAGAAGGCACCACGGATGGCCGTGTACGCACCGCCCAATGCGGCGCCGTGGGATGACGCGGTGACGATGGCGCTCGAGTACGCCGGGATCAAGTACGATCGCGTCTGGGATCCGGAAGTGATCGGTGGCCGGCTCACCAGCTATGACTGGCTCCACCTTCACCACGAAGATTTCACCGGACAGTTCTCGAAGTTCGTGTTGAACTACACCGGGTCGCCCTGGTTGCAGACGATGATGGAGCTGAACCGGCAGGTTGCCGGTCAGCTCGGCTTCGCAAACGTGCCGCTCATGAAGCGCGCCATCGCTCAGCGGATCGGGGGCTTCGTGGATCGGGGTGGTTTCCTCTTCGCGATGTGCACGGCCACGGAGACGCTCGATCTGGCGCTCGCCAGCGACGGCGTCGATATTGCGGCGGCGTTCGCCGATGGCACACCGATGGACCCACGGGCGTCGTCGCGGATGCGCTGGGATGCGGCGCTTGCCTTTCAGGGGGCGACCCTCGAACAGTCCCCCTCGCTTGCCGTCTTCAGCGACATCGATGGGCATCAGGTCAATGGGGCGGCGCGGCAGCAGTTGGGGGCCTTCACGCTCTTCAATTTTTCCGCGAAGATCGACCCGGTCGCCACGATGCTGGTCCAGAATCATCGCCAGGTCATTCCCGACTTCTTCGGGCTGACGACGTCCTTCCGGCGGGATCGCCTCAAGCCCGACGTGATCGTGCTCGGCGACGAGCCTGGAGCCCCCTGGGTCAAGTACATTCATGGGTCACGGGGGAAGGGCACCTGGACCTTCTACGGGGGGCACGATCCCGAGGACGCCCAGCATGCGATCGGCGATGCCCCGACCGATCTCGCGCTCCACCCGCACTCGCCGGGGTACCGGCTGATTCTGAACAACGTGCTGTTCCCGGCCGCCAAGAAGAAGGAATTGAAGACCTGAACGATCGATTGTCACCCGCGGCGCGCGAGGCGCTCCACCGTGAGATCGCCGCGGCCGGGGGCAACGAAGTCTCCTTCGTGGCCACCTTGGATGCCGAGGGGGTGATCGCCGCCGTGCGCGCGGTGGCGCGAGGCACCGTGGATCGGGTGCTCGCGCTGCCGGGCGTGGCGCGCGCGGGCGAGATGCTGCTGCACAACCATCCGAGCGGGCATCTCGAACCCTCGATGGCCGATCTGTCCGTCGCGGCGCGCGCCCACGACGACGGGATCGGTTTCGGGATCGTCGACAACACCGGG
>JBBRGR010000575.1:0-1603 GCA_038223815.1 Gemmatimonadales bacterium | reverse complement strand
GAGAAGTTGGCGCTGTTGAAGATGGCACTCTGGAGGGCGCCGGTGCGGAGCAGCGCCTCGGTGTGGCGGTCCTCCGCTCGACGGGCGACCGGCTCCCGGGCAGGCACTGATCCAAGTTCCAGCGAGCCATCGGTCATCGGGCCGTCCTCAGGGCCCAGGGAGATGGACAAGGCCGGGGGAAGCATCGCCGTGGCAGGTTATGGCCGGTATCCCTCGAACGGACTAGACCTTTACGGATACCCAGCCAGTCGTGATCTCCTCCTTATCGCTCAGGCCGGCCGATTCGGGCAAGATCTTTGAGCAGGGCCGAGACCGACACCGGCCTCCCGAGGAATTCCTGGACCACGAGCCGGGCCGGCCGCTCGTGGCCAAACCGGAGGAGGCGGGATGAGACCCAGGGATACCACCCCGGGTCTCCCGTCGTAAACGACCCGCGAGCGGACACCAGCCGGGCCCGGATGTCCGCGATCAGGATGGCGCCGAAGGCATAGTTCATCATGTAGCCGGGACTGTTGACCAGCTGGCCTCGCATGGCCCACCAGCTCCATTCCGGATGGGGACGAATCCGCAGGTAGCGACTGGTGATGTCGCTCCAGATCCGGTTCGGGCTGACCTCAGGACTCCGATGGGCCCGGATCTCGAAGAGGGACCAGGCCACGTCCATCACAATCCCCGAGTACTTGGCGCGGAGGGTGGCGTCCAGAGGAGACGCGGCGCCCAGGAATTTTCGCTGCCAGGCCGGCTCGTACATATCGAGCGCGGCGAGGTCGGCGATGGCCTCGGTGAAAGTGTCACTGTCGGGCCAGTCCCTGTAGGCCGGGCGGGCCCGGATGGCCGCGATGTGGACCGCGTGCCCCACCTCGTGCAGCAGCTCACCGAGGTTGTCGATCCCGCCGATCCGGTAGGAGGTGAAAATCCACGGCTCGATCGGACTGCGACCTCCGAAATCGGTAAACGAAACCGGGTACTTCCCCGCCCGGGGCATCAGATCGTAGTGGACTCGCAGCCTGCGCGGGTCGGCGCCGAGGGTCCGGTAGAAGCGGTTGGTGACCGGAACCAGCGAGTCGAGCGGAACCCGGGCCGAAAGCAACCGACTCGCGGCGCCGGTCAGATAGTAGAAATCCCAGGGCTCGAGGAGGGTGTCGGGCATGCCGGCGCGCCAGGCATCGAGCACCGACACCAGCCATTGCTCCAGCGTGTCGGCGGCGACCCCGAGCGACCTCGCCCGCTCGGCCATCGGTGTCACGCCGCCGGCCCATTGGGCCAGTCGGCCCCGGACCATGCCGCGGTACGGGCTCGCGTCGCCATCATCGCCATTGACGCTCTGCCACACCGGCTCGAGCGCCATGAAGAGACGGCGGCGCTTCTTCGCGTCTCCGGTACGGCCCAAAAGGCCAAGAATCGAGAGCCGGTCGAGCGTATCTCCGTCGAGGATGATGCGCCGTGCCGCCGCGCCGTAGCACGAGAAGGTGCGATTGGTCAGTGAATCGAGCGGAGCCGCGCGAAGGTTCGGAGGAAAGCCCCCGTGGGAAGTAGGAATGACGCATTTGCACCAAGATCTCAACCACCCTCCCACATCCTGACGCAAATGCTTTATCCCTAC
>JBBRGR010000574.1:0-1605 GCA_038223815.1 Gemmatimonadales bacterium | reverse complement strand
GCTCGTGCCGGTGGGGGATGTCGTCGAGCTGCGCGTTCTCCGCGATGGCAAGGCGGTCAACGCCAAGGTGACGATCGAGCCGCCGCACACCGGCCTCTTGTCGGGTCGCCAGAGCGTGGCGGAACTGGTGGGCGGGCGGTTCGGCACCCTCGCGCGAAACGGCCGCCCCGAGGCCGTCGCGGTCGTCGAGGTGGAGCAGGCGAGCCCGGCCTGGCAGACCGGCCTCCGGGCGGGCGACATCATCGTCGGCGTGAATCGCAGGAAGATCCGTACCGTCGAGGAACTCGGTTCGCAACTGCGCGCCAGCCCCCGGCCGGTCACCCTCAACATCGTGCGCGGGGATTTCGAGATCGCGCTGGTCATCCGCGGCTGACCGGGGTGTCGCGGTGCGGCGCTTGCTTGCGAGCAGGCGTCTTCGCGATCCGACCTCCGGGAAACCCTGCATGCGCGCTGTCCTCGTCGTCCTGTTGCTGCTCGTCCTTCTCGTGGTGGGTGGCGCCGTCGCACTGGTTGGCGGGGCCGTGGAGGATGCGCCGCGGGTGTCACGCGAGATCGTGATCGGGCCCGACGAGGTGGCGCGCGCCGTGCGCATCGTGGAGGGTCACCATCCGTCGAGGATGCGCAACGGGGCGCTCGCCTCGATGACGCTTTCGCCCGCCGACGCCGATCTGGCGGCCAACTACCTGGCCAGCCGCGTCGCCCGCGGCAGCGCGAGCGTGGGGCTCGGCAACGGGATCGCGACGGCATCGCTCTCCGTTCCGTTGCCGGCGAACCCGCTCGGCGCCTGGCTCAATGTGCAGGCGGAACTCGCCGGGACGCCGGGCCTGCCGGTGGTGACCGCACTGCGCGTGGGCAAGGTATCGCTGCCCGGGTTCGTGGCCAACTACGCCGGCGAGCGACTGCTGGCCTCGCTGCGCACCCGTCCCGAGACGCAGGCCGGACTCGAAGCCCTGCAGGGGATACGCTTCGCGCCGACCGGGCTCACCGTTCTCTACAACTGGACCGACGACCTGCCCGGCCGCGTGCGCGCTGGAGCAATGCCGACTGGGCAGCGCGAGCGCCTGCGTGCGTACCAGGAGCGGCTGGCGGCTGTGCCGGGCAGGCAGCTCTCGCTCACGGACCTCCTCGCGCCGCTCATGGCACTCGCGGCCGAACGTTCTGCGACCGGCGATCCCGTGGCCGAGAACCAGGCCGCGATCGTCGTGCTCACCATGCACGTGATCGGCAAGTCGCTGGCGCTCATGGAGCCCGAGGCCGCCGCCTGGGCAAAGCTGCCACCCCGAGCCGCGACGCTCGCCGGCCGCGACGACTTCCCGAAGCACTTCATGGTCTCCGCCGCCCTGGCCGCGCTGGCGGGGACGGCGCTCGCCGATGCGGTCGGGCTCTACAAGGAGATCGAGGATTCCCGGGGTGGCAGCGGATTCTCGTTCAACGACATCGCCGCCGACCGCGCGGGGACGCGCTTCGGCGAGCGCGCCGCCGACGGGGCTGGCGCTGAAGCCCTGCAGACCCGCGTGGCCGCCGGGCTGCGGGAATCCGACATCCTCCCACCCACGGCTGACCTCCCCGAGTTCATGCCCGAGGCCGAGTTCAAGGCGCGCTTCG
>JBBRGR010000573.1:0-1625 GCA_038223815.1 Gemmatimonadales bacterium | reverse complement strand
CCCCGTCCATGTCCCGATCCCCGCTGTCCATCGTCGCGCTCGTCATCCTGGCCCTTGCCGCCACCGCCTGCGGCGACCAGACGCCCGCCCCCAGCGGCGGCTCGACGGGCGCTTCACAAATCGCCTCCGCCTCCGCCTCCGCCTCCGCCTCCGAGGCGGCCACCCCGGCGCCACCCCCCGCGGACGGTCGCCTGGCGGCCGTCCAGGCCCGTGGCACGCTGATCTGCGGCGTGAACGGCAGCCTCCCCGGCTTCAGCTTCCTCGACGAAAGCGGTGAGAACACCGGCTTCGACGCCGACTTCTGCCGCGCCCTCGCGGCCGCGGTGCTCGGCGACCCCGAGGCGGTCGAGTTCCGTCCACTCTCCGCCGACCAGCGCGGGCCGGCCCTGCAGACGGGCGAAGTGGACGTCCTGATCCGCAACACGACCTGGACGGTCAGCCGCGACACCACCTGGGGCCTGTTCGCCCCGACCACCTTCTACGATGGCCAGGCGATCATGGTCCACTCCGATGTCGGTGCCTCCACCCTCGAGGACCTTGACGGCGCGACGATCTGCGTCCAGTCCGGTACCACCACCGAGCTGAACCTGACCGATCAGTTCCGCGCCGCGGGGATCGACTTCACGCCGCAGGTGTTCGCCGACATCGACCCGACCTACGCCGCCTACGAGGACGGCCGCTGCGACGCGGTCACCTCGGACCGCTCGCAGCTCGTCGCGCGGCGCACCGCGTTCGCCGATCCGGGCGAGCATGACATTCTCGACGCCGTGCTCTCCAAGGAGCCGCTCGGGCCGGTCGCGCCCATCGGCGATGACGCGTGGTTCAACGTCGTGAAGTGGGTCGTCTTCGCCACCATCGAGGCGGAGGAGCAGGGCATCACCTCGGACAACGTCGAGGAGATGGTCGGCAGCGACAATCCGGTCATCGCCCGCCTGCTCGGCGGCGACGGCGACCTGGGCCTCGGCCTCGAGGCCGACTGGGTGGTGACGATGATCGGTGCCGTCGGCAACTACGGTGAGATCTACGATCGCAACCTCGGACCGGGGACGCCGTTCGACCTCGACCGGGGCCTCAACAGCCTCTGGACGGATGGGGGCCTCCTGTACGCACCGCCGTACCGATAACCGCCGTCGCGCGGACATGAGCGCCGGGGTGGGAGCGACCCCACCCCGGCGCCATCCAACCCGGCCCGCATGACGCCGGCACCCTCCCGTCCAGCAGCGTCCTCCGTCCCGCCGTGGCGCGACGAGCGAACGCTGCGCGTCGCCGTCCAGGTGGCGGTGCTCGTTGGCGTCGCCATCCTGGCCGCCTTCCTGGTGCGGAACTTCCTCACCGCCACCAGCGAGCGAGGCCTCGGCTTCGGGTTCGGCTTCCTGGGGCGCACCGCCGGCTTCGACATCTCCGAGAGTCCCATCCCCTACGCCGCTACCGACACCTACGGCAAGGCATTCCTCGTCGGGGTGCTGAACACCCTCTTCGTCAGCGTCGTCGGGATCGTGCTTGCCACGGTGCTCGGAATCCTCGTTGGCGTGGCACGCCTCTCCCCCAACTGGCTGCTGTCGCACATCGCGGCGACGTACGTGGAGGTCATCCGCAACACGCCGCTGCTGGTGCAGCTCTTCATC
>JBBRGR010000572.1:0-1629 GCA_038223815.1 Gemmatimonadales bacterium | reverse complement strand
ACGCCGCAGAACATCGTCATCGGTGGGGCGGCCGGCTGCGTGCCGGTGCTCGTGGCGTGGGCCGCAGTGACGGGACGGGTCGAGGTGCCGGCGCTCATCCTGTTCGGCATCGTCTTCTACTGGACGCCGCCCCACTTCTGGGCGCTCGCGCTCCGCTACCGCGGTGACTACGCCGCCGCCAACGTCCCGATGCTGCCCGTCGTCCGCGGCGAGGTCGAGACGGCGCGCCAGATCGTGATCTACACGATCCTGCTGGTGGCGGTGAGCCTCATCCTGCTGCCGGTTGCCGGGATGGGTTGGATCTACCTCGTCGCGTCGGTCGGCCTCGGCGCGCTGTTCGTCATCTACGCGCTCCGCATCCGGCGCGATGCCGCGAGTGGCAAGGCGGCCATCGAGCTCTTCCGCTTCAGCATCAGCTATCTGACCCTGCTCTTTGCGGCGGTGGCCGTCGACACCCTGATCCGGCTGCCGATCGCCTAACGGCCCTCGGCGTCGAGGCGGGCATCCAGGCGCGCCGTCCGGCGGTCCTCGGCGCGGACCCACATCCCGACCACGCAGGCCATCCCCACCAGGAACGCGACGTCCCCGCCCACCCACATCAGGATCCCGCCGAGCGACTGGTCGTCGAGCGGGCTGGGACCCCAGCCGCGCCCGTTCGTCAGGTAGTGCGGGTAGAGGACTCCGCCGGCACCCATGATCGCGACCCCCAGGAACGAGTTCTGCGGCATCGCCAGGAACAGGTAGAAGAGGCGGACCGGGTGGGGGAGGCGCCACGGCGACGGATCAGCTCCGATGACCGGCCACCAGAACAGCAGCGCCGCCATCAGGAAGGTCACGTGCTGCACGTAATGCAGCGCCTGGTTTTCGAGCGCCTGGTCATACAGGGTGGAGAAGTGCCAGCCCCAGTTGACCCCCGCGAAGAGCAGCCAGGCGAGCAGCGGGAAGGAGAGCACGCGCATCGGGAGGCTGTGCAGGACGCCCAGGATCAGGCGGCGCGTGCCCGGCCGAGCGGCGCGCAGGAGGAGGGTGATGGGCGCCCCCAGCAGCAGGAGCGGGGCCGCCACCAGCTCCAGCAGGAGGTGCTGGACCATGTGGACGCTGAAGAGGGTCCCCTCGTAGGCCTCGATCGGCGAGACGAGCGCCAGGCCGATAAATCCGAGGCCGGCGAGGAAGGCTGCCGTGCGCCACGCCCGAGGTGGATTGCGCGGATGGCGCCGCGCGACTGTGGCCGCGAGCGCCACGTAGCCGATCCCCGCCGCCAGGATGCCGGCGATGGGAAGCAGGTCGAGGCGCCACTCGAGGAGCACGGCCGGGAAGCTGGGGGCGGGCTGCGACGCGCCGTGCGCGAGCGCGACCGCCGGCACGGCCAGCGCGAGCAGGAGCGGAAGCATGGGTCGGGCGCGGGGCACCGAGCCATTGTGCCCCGCTGGAACCGATGCGCGCCGCGAGGCGTCCATCGCGCCATGAGAGTCACCACCCGAGCCCGTGCCGCCCTCGTCCTCGCTGCGGCCATGATCATCCTGCTTGCCGGCTGCATCGGATCCGGTTCGCCGGGGGGCTCGGGGGGCTCGGGGAGACCACCTGGCGGCGACCAGGGGATCGCCCATCCGACCGGGGCGTCCGACCTCC
>JBBRGR010000571.1:0-1630 GCA_038223815.1 Gemmatimonadales bacterium | reverse complement strand
GAAGGGATGCGGAGCGCCTGGCGGAGGTTGCTGCCCGGGAAGTCGCCCATGCCGCGCCATCGGTCCCGAAGGTGGGTCGCGATCGCCGGGTCCTCGACCAGGCTCTCGCCGAGCGCGTCGGCCACCGCCTCGCGGGTCAGGTCGTCATGGGTCGGTCCGAGCCCGCCGGTGGCGATCACCAGGTCCACCGCCGCGCGCGCCTCGCGGAATGCGGCAGCCAAGATGGTCCGGTCGTCCGGGAGCGCACGAATGCCGTCAAGGCTGAGCCCCACGCGTGCCAGCTCCGCGCCGAGGTACGCGGCGTTGGTGTCGACCGTCTCGCCGAGCAGGATCTCGCTCCCTACGCTGAGGATCCGGGCGGTGGTCACCCCCGCGGCAAGCCGATGTGCATCGCCGCCGAGTGTAACGCCGCGGCGGCGCGCCCCCGCAAGGGCCCTTCAGCTGGTCTGCGGCGCTGATGCCTCCCCGCGGGGCGAGGTCGGGGTCATTCCTGCGCTGGTGCAAATTATCCGGCGGGTGCACAGCCCACCCACGCCCAACTTGCACGGTTGCGGGATTGGCGCAGGCTGCGGCCGGCCGGGATCGGTCAACTTGCACGACGCGAGGACAAGGGCAACGTTCGCCGAGTCCAGGTCGGGCAGGTTGCACAAGGCAGGGTTTGGCGAATGGTGCCCCACTGCCCACTGCCCGCCGCCCCCAGGGAGCCAACAACACCAGCTGCCGCTTCGGCCGCCCCGGCCGGATCGGTCTACCATTGCGCTCCGAAAAACAGAGTGCGAGACAGGAGTCCACGTGGCCGAAACGATGAAGACGGGTGAGCGGCTGACGGCCGACCTGCGCGAGTGGCTGATGGCCGAACCGCGCTACCCGGTGATGGCGACGATCAGGAGTGACGGCTTCCCCAGCCTGTCGGTGGTGTGGTTCGACCTCGATCGCGAACGGGAGGACACGATCATCCTCAACACGCTCTCCGGGCGGGTGAAGCATCGCCACCTGCAGCGCGACCCGCGGCTCAGCATCTGCTTCGAGGACGGCTACGACTACGTCACCCTGGAGGGGCGGGCGGACCTCGACGACGACCCGGTCCGCGGCCTGCAGGTGATCCAGGACCTGGCACGCCGCTACGACGATCCGCCCGAGCGTTTCGTGGGGCAGCACCGGATCACCATCGACATGCGCATCCAGCGCGTCATCCGCCACGACTGACCGATAAAGGAGCCCGCCCACAATGGCCGATCCCACCGTCAAGCTCGGCATGATCGCCTGGGGCCAGTACAGCGACTGGCAGCCGTTCCGTGCCGCCGCCGTCCGCGCCGACGAGCTCGGCTACGACGACATCTGGACCTGGGATCACCTGTACCCGATCGTCGGGCCTCACGAGGGACCGATGTTCGAGGGCTGGCTGACCCTCGCCGCCTGGGCGGAGGCGACCTCGCGGGCCAGGCTGGGGCTGATGGTCGGGGCCAACACGTTCCGCAACCCGGCCCTGGTGGCCAAGATGGCGACCACGCTCGACCACATCAGCAACGGGCGCGCCATCCTGGGGATCGGCGGGGCCTGGTTCGAGACCGAGCACACGGCGTTCGGAATCGAGTTCGGGGGATCGCCCGGCGAGCGGCTGCGCTGGCTC
>JBBRGR010000570.1:0-1630 GCA_038223815.1 Gemmatimonadales bacterium | reverse complement strand
GAGCTCGATTCGGTCCCGCTCAAGGTCATCCTCCACTTCCGCACCCTCCCGCTCGGCGTCGACGGAGAGGCCGCCGTGCTCGCCTTCGCCGAACCCCCGCGCCAGGCGGACCTCGCCAGCCTTCGGATGCTGCTCAACCGCCGGCTCAAGGTCGTCCTCACCACCCCGGGCGCCATCGACGCCGTCATCAAGCACCGCTTCGGTCTCGGCGCCGAAACCGTCGAAAGGCTCCGCAGCGACCGCACCTCCAGCGACGCCAGCCCGGACGTCGTCTTCGATGTCCCCACCAACCCCGCCGCCGGCACCAACCCCGCCGTCGATGCCACGATCGCCGACTTCGTGGACCAGATCGTCGCCGACGCCATCCGGCAGCGGGCGACCGACATCCACCTGGAACCGTACTACGCGTCGATCCGCTTGCGCTACCGCGTCGACGGCGTGCTGCAGGGCGTTCCGGTCCCCCCCGGATTGCGGGAACTGCACGCGGCGATCGTCTCCCGCCTGAAGATCATGGCGGGGATGAACATCGCCGAGCGCCGCGTCCCGCAGGACGGCCGGATTTCGCTCAAGACCGAGACCGAGGAGTACGACCTGCGTGCGTCGGTGATCCCCACCAAGCACGGGGAATCCATCTGCCTCCGCGTGCTGGGCCGGCACAGCCTGCTGTTGGATCTCTCACAACTCGGCATGGAGCCGGGGCAGGAAGCCGCCATGCGCGAACTGGCCCTGTTGCCGCAGGGCATGGTCCTCCTCACCGGCCCGACCGGCAGCGGCAAGACCACCACGCTCTACGCCACCCTCGCCCAGGCGAACGACGAGGGACGGAAGATCATCACCATCGAGGACCCCGTGGAGTACCAGCTCGAGGGGATCTCCCAGATCCAGACCCACGACGACGTCGGACTCACTTTTTCGAGTGGGCTGCGCTCCGTGCTGCGTCATGACCCCGACGTCGTGCTGATCGGTGAGATCCGCGACGCGGAGACCGCGGAGATCGCCGTGCGTGCGGCCCTCACCGGTCACCTGGTGTTGTCCACGCTCCACACCAACGACAGCGTCAGCAGCGTGGCCCGGCTCCTGGAGATGCGCATCGAACCGTTCCTCGTCGCTTCTTCGCTGGTGTGCACCATCGCCCAGAGGCTCGCCCAGCGGCTCTGTCGCCACTGCGTCGTGCCTGATGAAACGCTCCCCGAGTCCGTGCGCGCCGAGGCCGCGCTCGTGCTCGGCATCCCGCCGGAGGAGGTGCGCGCCTTTCATGGTCAGGGCTGCCCCGAGTGCCTCGGGCGCGGCTACCGCGGCCGCGTCGCGATCTACGAGTTCTTCCGCATCAGCGACGCGATCGCGGACCTCATCGGCCCCGGCGTGCGCAGCGGAGCGCTCCGCGCCGCTGCGCGCCTGGAAGGCTGGCGTTCGCTCCGCGAGATCGGCTGGCGCAAGGTGCAGCAGGGTGTCATCGCCGTCTCCGAGCAGCGCCGCCTCACCCACCGCCTCACCCATGTGCCCCATTGGGACGGATCCGTCTGACGACTCGTTCCCAGTCATCAGTCATCAGTCATCAGTTATTTGCAGTGAGTAGTCACCGCCCTCCGCCCTCCGCCCTCCGACCTCCGCCCTCCGCCCTCCGCCCTCC
>JBBRGR010000569.1:0-1631 GCA_038223815.1 Gemmatimonadales bacterium | reverse complement strand
ATCGCTTCGCGCTCCCCCGGGTCTTTCGTCTTGCGCTTCTCTGCCTCCAGCCGCGCCTGCGTGGCCTTGAAGGCCGCTTGGGCCTCGAAGTAGCTGGCGCGCGCGCTCTGGAGATCCGCGACAGTCTCCTCGGGCAACGCGTTCTTGAAGTTCTCGGACGTCTGCGACATCTGGTTGAACTCGTCCTTCACGTCCCTGACCACGTTCCTGTCCGTCTCATCGGTCGTACGGGCTGCCGTGTGCTGGCCGAGCCGTTCGATCTCGGCGGGCCGGTAGGACATCATCGTGCGGCCCAGCTTGGTTGGATCGTTGGGGTCACCACCGAACTTGCCCAGCATGTACGAGTTCAATTCGCTGCTGCCCTCGCCCACGTCCATGAGGTTTGGATTGTCGACCGCATCGAGGTCGAACGCGAGGCCGAGCGGGTGCCCGAGCTTGCCGACGCCCTCCCACTTCTGATGGCGTCCGCGCATGCTTTGGGCCGTGCCGGTGGTCGGCAGCGTGTGCTTGTACTTGGTCGAGGCTTCATACGCCTCCCGGGCTTGCTCGAACCGCTCCGCCGCGCCCGCCGCGAGGATCATGTCCGTGGTGCGAGAGACCGGACGCATCCCTTCGAAGTGCGCGCGCGTCTTCGCGTCGGAGCCAAACACGGACCGTCCCCACCACATCAGATCGTTGCGCGCTCGGCCCTGTCCCTGCGCCCCCGTGACGGTCGGCCCGTCCGGCGTGGTCTTGCTCACCGGCACCGTGCCCGGGTCGAGCTGGGAGTCCCGCTGGCCCCGCCAGATGGCCTCCTGAATCGTATGCTGGTGCTGCTGCTGCTCGGCGAACATCTTCAAGGACGGGTCATCGAGGACCTGCCTCGACCCAGGTGTGGCCTGGTGGTGCTTGGCGAGCCTTTGCTTGAGCGCGGTCAGCTGGCGCGTCTGCGTGCGTTTGTACTGCGCCCGCTCCGCCGGCAGCTTCCGGTCGAGCGGTGACCGCGCCTTCCGCTTCCCGTTCGGACTCGGAGCGAACCACGTGTCGATGCTGTCGCGGACGACGTCCTCGACGCCGTCGCCGTCCATCCACGAGGTCTCGAGCACTGCATCCGGTGGCTGCGCTCGCGTCTGCGCTGCAGGCGCCGAGGGAGCGGCCGGGCCCGCCAGGTCCAGCCGCGGCAGCGAGCCCGCCGGGCGGGACACGGGCGCGGCCGGCGCCGCGGGACGGCGCGAAACCAACGGCAGATCGGGTGCGGGTCGCGACGGGCGCGACACCGGGGCCTCGACGAGATTCGCCGTCGCGGCCGGGGCCGCCGACCACGCTGCGCTGAGAATGCCCGCGTCGCTCGGGTCCTCGGCGAAGTGTCCGAGGGCGGCCATGATCGCCTCTGCCTCCCCACCGCCGACGTCGCCATCGCCGTAGCCGCCGGGCGAATCCGGTGCACCACCGTCATCGCGTTCAGGGTCCGAAGGGGGGGGTTATCGAACGGCTCTCCTGCCGTGCAGGCAGGGTCCACTGTACCAAGCGCGGGCCAAGCGGGGTGGGAGAGCTTCCACAACGGCGCGGCGGCTGCGCCACGCGACACGGCCGCCACCACGATCGCGCACCCACCGATCGCGAGCGTTCCAGGACGCACACGAATCGACGAG
>JBBRGR010000568.1:0-1636 GCA_038223815.1 Gemmatimonadales bacterium | reverse complement strand
GGCGCCCGGGTATGAGGCGGCCTTTCTCGCGCCGGAGCCCGTGAGCCTCCTCCCCGAGGTGCCGGATCGGGTGCGGCAGCGACTCGACGACTATCACCTCGAGCGGATCGGCGAGGTCGCGGCGATCGGCGAGACGCCGTTGCGTGTGGCATTCGGCGTGGCCGGCGGGACGCTGCATCGGCACGCGCACGGCATCGATCCGCGCCCCGTCCTTCCCCCGGAAGTGCAGGCCTCGCTCCGCCAGAGCCACGAATTGGCCACCGACAGCAATGATCCGCAGCTGTTGGCCAGCATCCTGCGCCCGCTTGCCGAGGCGATCGGCCGCACCCTGCGTGCGCGCCGTCTGGCGACGAGTCGCGTGACGGTCACCATCCGCCACGCCGACGACACCACCGCCGAGCGAAGTGTGAGCGTCGGTGCCGCGCCGCTCGACATCGATCTCTGGCGCGCCGCCTGCCGTGCCCTGCAAGGCGCGCTCACCCGACGGATCGCCGTGCGCAGCATGGTGCTCACGGCAACGGGACTGCACAATGGCGGCGGGCAACTCGAACTGTGGTCGAGCGCCGAACGCGGCGCCGCCCCGAAGGCGGCGGCGTTGCAGCGGGCCGTCGATCGGGTGCGGATGGTGAACGGTGAACGGTGAACGGTGAACGGGGCCAATGTCTGTCGGGGACCCCGCCACATCTCACCAGGCCAGCACCACTTTCCCGAAGGTGGTGTTCCCCGCAAGGAGATCATATCCGCGAGCCGCCTCGGCAATCGGGACCGCCGACTCGACGATCGGCCGCAACGCGCCGCTGGCCAGCTGCGGCAACACATCGGCGCTGAAACGGGCGACCAGGGCGCGGCGCTCTGCCGGGCCGCGATTGCGCATCGCCGTCCCGACGATCGAGAGACGCTTGCGCAGCACGACACCGAGGTCCATCGTCGCCTCGTTCCCGGTCATCGTGCCGAGCACCACCAACCGGCCGAGCGGCGCGAGCAAACCGAGGTTGTGCGCGAGGGCCGTCGCACCGAGGGTGTCGATGATCACCTGGACCGGATCGCCGACCGCGGCGGGCCATTGGTTGTCGGTAGTGAGCACACCGTGGTGCAGGCCGAGCGCCGCGCAGCGCGCCAATTTCTCAGGCGTGCGCGACGTCCCGATCATCGTCACGCCGAGCAGCGGGGCGAACTGCAGCGCAGCAGTGCCGACACCGCTGCCGACCGCATGGAAAAGTACGCGATCACCGGGCTCGGCACGGCCGCGCAGCACCAAGGCATCCCACGCGGTGAGAAACGCCTCCGGCACGGCCGCGGCCTCGACGTCGCTCAGCCGATCGGGCACCGCGAGCGCCTCGTCCTCGTGGACCGTCAACTGCTCCACCATCGCGCCGCCACCCACCAGTCCCATCACACGGTCGCCAACGGCGAAGCGGGTGACGCCGCGGCCCAACGCCGTCACGATGCCCGCGTACTCGAGTCCGGGAATGTCGGCGGGCCATCCGGGGGGCGCGGGATACCGGCCGAGCCGTTGCAGCAAGTCGGCGCGATTGAGGCCGACGGCGCGAACCGCCACCAGTAGTTCACCCTCGGCGGGGAGCGGGTCGGGGCGTTCGACGAGGGCAAGGTCCGGCAGCAGGAGAGTGCGCATCCC
>JBBRGR010000567.1:0-1637 GCA_038223815.1 Gemmatimonadales bacterium | reverse complement strand
CCATACCGCGGGCTCCCTTGCCCTCGCCTGGCTGGCATGGCGCCGGCTTGACCGCCATCTGGCCTGGGGAGCCACGCTCATCGCGGTCGGAGTCTGCTTCGCCACGGTCTACACCCAGAATCATTTCGCCGTGGACACCTTGGCGGGCATTGCGATCGCCGTGGTGACGCAGGGGATCCTCGTGCCCTGGCTTGAGCGCGGCGGCATGCGCCTCCCCGGACCGGGGGACGTAGCCCTTCACCCCCTGCGCTCGCGCCTTTAGGTTCCCGCCGACCTCCGAGCCGGCACCCCGAACCAGGACACGACACCACTCATGTCATTTCGCACCGAGAAGGACCCCCTCGGCGACAAGCAGGTCCCCGCCGACGCCCTCTACGGGATCCAGACCCTGCGTGCCGTCGAGAATTACCCGATCTCCGGCCTCCGCCCACTGCCGGGCTTCGTTGACGCCGTGATGCTCATCAAGCGCGCTGCAGCTGTCACGCACACGGCCACCGGTCGACTCGAGCCCGAGTACGCCGCCGCGATCGTTCAAGCCGCCGACGAAGTGCTTGCCGGGCAGCACCGCGACCAGTTCGTGGTCGATCCCTATCAGGCCGGCGCCGGCACCTCCCACAACATGAACTGCAACGAAGTGCTCGCGAATCGTGCCAACGAGATCCTCGGCTTCGCGCGCGGGGCCTATGCACCGGTCCATCCGAATGACCACGTCAACATGGCCCAGTCCACCAACGACGTGATCCCCACCGCGATGCGTCTGGGCGCGCTGCGCGCGTTGCCAAAGCTGTTGGCATCGCTCGACGGACTGGCGGAAGCATTCCTCGCCAAGGGACAGCAGTTCGACCACGTGGTGAAGTCCGGCCGTACGCACCTGCAGGATGCCACCCCGATCCGGCTCGGGCAGGAGTTCACCGCCTACGGCCACACCATCGCGCGGCACCGGGCCAAGCTCGCGCAGGCCGCCGATTGGCTCCGCCCGATGAACATCGGCGGCAGTGCGGTCGGCACCGGCATCAACGTCGAGCCACAGTACCCGGCGCTGATGGTCACGGAGATGAGCCGACTCTCGGGCGTCGTGCTCGAAGTCTCGGCGGACCGCATCCAGCTGATGCAGTCGATGGGCGACATCGCCACCTTCAGTGGGGCGATGCGCGCGTTCGTGCTCGATCTCTGCAAGATCGCCGACGACATTCGCCTGCTCGCCTCGGGTCCGCGGACGGGGCTCGCCGAAATCATCCTGCCGGCCGTGCAGCCGGGCTCGTCGATCATGCCGGGAAAGATCAATCCGTCCATCGCCGAGATGGTGAATCAGGTCTGCTACCAGGTGCTGGGCCTTGACACCACGATCGCGATGGCCGCCAAGGCGGGCGAGCTCGAGCTCAACGTGATGATGCCGGTGATCACCCACAATGTGCTCTTCGGCATGGAGATCCTCGCCAACACCGTCCGGGTCTTCACCGAGAAGTGTGTCAGCGGCATCGAGGCGGATGAGGCGATGTGCGCCCACTGGCTGGAGCGCTCGCCGGCGCTGGTCACGGCGTTGATGCCGAAGATCGGCTACGCCGAGTCGGCGAAGCTGTCCAAGGAGGCACTCGCTACCGGCAAGACGGTCAAGCAGCTCGTGACCGACAAGAAGG
>JBBRGR010000566.1:0-1645 GCA_038223815.1 Gemmatimonadales bacterium | reverse complement strand
GGGGGGGGGGGGGGGGGGGGGGCCCGGGTATCCGGCCGCTGCTTGCGGCGCCAAACCCCCCCCCCCCGCCCGCCCCGCGCGACGCCTGGCTCCGCCCGCCCGCCGATCTCGAGCGGCACTTCCCCGACGTCCCCGAGGCCTTCGCCGCCGCCGCGGTGATCGCCGAGCGCTGCCAGTATCGCATCCCGATCGGCCGCACCATCGCCCCGCGCCACGCCGAGGCCACCGATGCGCTGCAGCAGCTGCGCTCGCTCGCCTACGAAGGTGCACTCCGTCGCTATGGCACCATCGCCCCGGTCACCCGCGATCGGTTGGAGCACGAACTCGCCATCATCGGGATGAAGGGCTTCGCCGATTATTTCCTGGTGGTGCGCGACATCGTGCTCCACGGCCCGACGCACTGCGGCCGCGGCTCCGTCGCCAACTCGATCGTCTCCTACTGCCTCGGCATCACCCACGTCGAGCCGCTCGGCGCGGGGCTGCTCTTCGAGCGCTTCCTCAATCCCGCCCGCAAGGATCCGCCCGACATCGACCTCGACTTTCCCTGGGACGAGCGCGATCGCATCCTCGCGTGGGTCTTTCGCAAGCATCCGCGCCCGCGCGCGGCGATGGTCGCCAACCACAATTGCCTGCGACTCGCGGGCGCGCTGCGCGAGGTCGCCAAGGTCTTCGGTCGCCCCGCCGCCGAGATCCGCGACATCACCCGCCGCCTGCCCCACTATGGCGAGGGCAACAGCGTCAGCGCGCTGCTCACCTCGCACCCGAACTTCCGCGGGGTGCGTCTACCGGAAGGATGGGCTCGCATCATCACTCTCGCCGAGGGGATCGTCGGCACGCCACGCCACCTCTCGCTGCATCCCGGTGGCGTGGTGATCGTCCCCGGCGCGCTCACCGACGTGGTGCCGCTCGAGCCTGCCGCCAAGCAGCTCGATGGCGCGCCGGACCTGGTCGTCCCGGTGATCCAGTTCGAGAAGGACGGCGCCGAAGACGCGGGCCTCGTGAAGATCGACCTCCTCGGCAACCGCTCGCTCGCGGTGATCCGTGATGCGATCGCGAAGGTGCACGTCAAAACCGGCGTGCAGCTCGACTACACCTCACAGCAGGCCGGCAACGATCCCGCAACGCGTGCCCTCTTTCGCACCGGCGACACCCTCGGCGTCTTCTACACCGAATCGCCGGCGAGCCGGATGCTCAACCTCAAGAGTCAGGCAGATTCGTTCGAGTTGCTGGTGCTCAACACCAGCATCATTCGCCCGGCGGCCAATCGCTTCATCCAGCACTACCTCGAGCGACTGCACGGCGCCGAGTACGCGCCACTCCATCCCTCGTTGCGCGAGGTCCTCGCCGAGACCTTCGGGGTGATGGTCTACCAGGAGGACGTGGTGAACGTGGCGCATGCCTTTGCCGGACTCGACCTCGCCACCGCCGACGGCCTCCGCAAGGCGCTCGCGAAGAAGCGGCCCGGCACACTGCTCGCCGCGTACTGCGACGAATTCGTCGCGGGCGCCCGCGCGCGTGGGCGCGACGAGGCGAGCATCACGCGGGTGTGGGAGATGATTCTCTCCTTCTCCGGCTATTCCTTCTGCAAGGGGCACTCCTGCTCCTACATCCAGGTGGCGCAGCAGAGCGCCTACCTGCGCGCCAA
>JBBRGR010000565.1:0-1645 GCA_038223815.1 Gemmatimonadales bacterium | reverse complement strand
CCGGTGGTGGATCGCATCGGGGAGATGCGCGCCATGCGCCTCGGCGCACTCATCCTCGCCCTCGGCTTGATGCTCTACACCGTCGCGCCCACTGTCTGGGTGCTGGCAGTGATGATCCCGCTGGTCCCGATCGGCACCGCGCTGCTCTTTCCCACCTCGACCGCGCTGCTCTCCCGGGCCACCGACCCCGCGGAGCTCGGCACGACCATGGGGGTGGCGCAGGCCTTCGCCGGGATGGCCCGGATCATCGCTCCCATCGCGGGCACGATCGCCTTCCAGCGCATCGGCGTGAATGCCCCGTTTCTGCTCGGCGGCGTGACCATGCTCGGGGTCGCGTGGTTCTCGTGGCGCTTCGTGCGACCGGTCCCGCGGGTGGCGGCCTGAACGCTCCCGTTGGGCTTGCCGGTGATTATCATCCGTCGATGACACTCCCACCCCTGCCTCAATCGGCCGCGGCCTTTGCCGACGCCACCTGGGATGAGCTTGCCGCCCACTACCAGGCGCTTGCGCTCGCCCCTCTCGAGACCGCGACCCTCGAGCCCTGGCTGACCCGCTGGTCACGGCTGGACGAGTTGGTCACCGAGGCGGCGTCGCTGGCGATGATCGCCTACACCTGCGACACCACCGACCCGGTCAAGGAAGCCACACACCTCCGCTTCTCGACCGAGATCCTCCCGCAACTGGAGGAGGCCGAAGTGGCCCTGGCGAAGCGGCTGGTCGCCATCGGCACCGATCGCCCCGATTTTGTGACCACGCTGCGTCGGTTCCGGATGGCCATCGAGATCTTTCGCGAGGCGAACGTCCCGCTCGTCTCGGAGGCGGAGGGGCTGGCCGCGAAGTACCAGCAGATCACCGGGTCGATGACGGCGCCGTGGGGCGGCGAACAGGTACCCCTGCCACGTTTGTCGCCCTTCCTGAAGAGCGCGGACCGCGGCGTCCGGGAAGCGGCCTGGCGTTCGGCCACCGCGCCCTATGTCACGTCGCGCGACGCGCTGGCGCAGGTGTTTGATCGGATGGTGGCGCTCCGCACCACGATGGCGCAGCACGCCGGGTTCGCCGACTACCGGGACTACGTCTTCGCCGCGAAGTGCCGCTTCGACTATACGCCGGCCGACTGTGAGCAATTGCACGATGCCATCGCCGAGACCGTCGGGCCCGCACTCCTGCGCGCGATGGCGACGCGGCGGGAGCGGTTGGGACTCAAGACCCTGCGCCCGTGGGATCTGGGCGTCGATCCGTGGCGGGCCGAGTCGCCGGTGCCCTATCGCGCGGCGCACGAGTTGCCGGCGGGCGCGGCGCGGATCTTCACCGCCATCGATCCCGCGCTTGGGGCCGAGTTCCGGCTGATGATGGATGAGGGGCTGCTGGACCTCGAGTCGCGTGCCGGCAAGGCGCCAGGGGGCTACTGCGACACGCTGCACGCGCGTGGGCGCCCGTTCGTCTTCATGAACGCGGCCGGCATCCCGGAGGACGTCACCACGTTGCTCCACGAGGCGGGGCACTGTTTCCATGCCTTCGCCTCCCACCGCCTCCCGTTCATCTGGCAGCGCCATCCGGGGGCCGAATCAGCGGAACTCGCCTCGATGGCGATGGAGCTGCTTGCGGCCCCGCATCTCGCGCGCCCCACCGGGTACTACGACGCACA
>JBBRGR010000564.1:0-1664 GCA_038223815.1 Gemmatimonadales bacterium | reverse complement strand
ATGACGCCGGCATTGTTGACCAGCACATCGATCGGTCCGAACCGCTGACGCACTCTCTCGATCAAATGATCGACCGACCCCGAGTCGGTGACATCGGCCGCCACGGCCATGACTTCGGCGCCGGTTGCCGTCAGCGACGCGAGCCCGCGCTCGAGCGACTCGGGATCGCGACCACAAATGGCAACCCGCGCCCCCTCGCGCAGCATCTGGCGTGCGAGCGCCAATCCGAGGCCCCGAGAGCCGCCGGTGATCAGAACCGTCTTTTCCCTCAGACTGTAGCCGCGAGGCCCCCACCGGCGAGCTGCCCAGAGCGAGAGGCCCGCGGCGATGACCAATCTGCGCTTTGAGACCCCTCGTGCACGTCTCCTCACCCGTCCGACTCCGGGTTGGGCTCCCCGGTCTTCGGCTTCCTGGACGCCTTTCGAACCGCTCGCTCGTGGGCCTCGTCGTCCAGGAGCGCTGCCATGCCATCCCGATGCCCGGGGTCGGCGGTCTCGTCCCTCGGATTGGCATAGTGAGCGCCCATCCGCTCCGGGTCCCGCGGCTCCTCGAAGTCCAGCTCCGCCGGCCGGTCCTTGGTCCCCTTGCTTTCCTCCAGCTCGAAGCGAGCCCGCTCCTCCTCCGACATGGTGGCGAATTTACGGCTGAGATTCCTTGCCATGTGTTCCACTCCCGGTAGTTGCCTCGAGCAACGATTTCATGCGCCCGAGATCTTCATTCAGTTTTGCCCTGGGGTCCGACCCCAGAAGCTGGGCTACGGCGACGCCGGCGCCGCCCGCAGGTGGATGGTAGCAGAAGCGCAGGTTCACCCGAGTCCCGCTTCCGGCCGCGGCAAAACGGATGACCCCGGCATTCTCCAGCATCGAGCCGGCTTCGCTTCTCCAGGCAATGACTTGTTCGGGTACCTGCTGAGTCAGCACCGCACTCCATTCGATGGGCAGGCCGCCCGGTCCACTCACACTCCAGTGGGAGCGCCCACCCCCAAGGTCTTCGACTTCGCGGACATGGGACATGAAGAGCGGGAAGTTCTCGTAGTTGCTCCAGAAGGCGTACACCTGGTCGACTGGAGCATCGATGTAGAGCGTCTTCTGGATATCTACCGCTCGGCGCCGGTCGGCTGTCGGCACCCCGGGTATCCCGATCTGGCCCCGCCTGGCTGAATCCAGCAAGAGCCCGGTTCCCACCGTTCGGAGCAGCGTGGCCAGCTTGCCACGGCGGGTGAGACCATAAAGCGCAAGTAAACCGCCGGCCACTTTCAAAGCGGTCGTGCCCGAGCCCGAGACTGGCTCTCCTCGCGGGGCCGATCTCAGGGTAGCGTCACCCAGGCCCTCGAGGTCGCCGATCCGGGAGCCATAGCTCATCGGCCGGGAGTCGCCGGCCTGGGACTGACTGGTCTCCAGAGCGAAGGCCACGTCATCGACAATCGATCGAATTCGGCTGCTCAGCCGCTGGCGCCGAACCTGTCCTCGCTCCCGGTCGAGCAGGTAGACTAGCCCGGCACCGGCGGTCAGGCCGCCAATAAATGTCTTGGTTCCCATTATCCCTCCTGAGTCTGAAAAACTGACCTTTTGCCGTCAGTCTTCTGTGACGGCACTCACACGGTTTACGCGGTGCGTGGCGGGGACCGCCCGGCGACGCGCCTCCGTTACGTCCAGCTCGAAGGG
>JBBRGR010000563.1:0-1665 GCA_038223815.1 Gemmatimonadales bacterium | reverse complement strand
GAAGCTGAACGACCTCCCCATCGTCGGAGACATCCGCGGTGACGGCTTCTTCTACGGCATCGAGCTGGTGAAGGACCAGAAGACCAAGGAGACCTTCAACGACGACGAGTGCGAGCGCCTCCTCCGGGGCTTCCTCTCCGGCGCCCTGTTCGAGGCCGGTCTCTACTGCCGCGCCGACGACCGGGGCGACCCGGTCATCCAGCTCGCGCCGCCTCTCGTGGCCGACCAGAAGATCTTCGACGAGATCGAGACCATCCTGCGCGACGTACTCACCCGCGCCTGGGCCCAGCTGTAGTCACGGTCGCGCGAAACCACGCAGTGGGTCGAGCACCAGCGACGACCCGCCGGGCGCCACGGAGGAGTGCTCGAAGCTGCGTGGACACCATGGTGGGGCCGCAGCCAGCGCTACTGGGATCACGTGCCCCGAGCCCGCGTCAGGGCTCCTCGACCGACTCCGGGCTGCCCCCGAGGTTGGTCTGCTCGTCGGGCGCGATCTCGCGGACCTGCCAGTGGTCCTCGGCCCACTCCCAGACCTGGGCCTCGGTGAGGCCCTCCCGGGACGGTGGGGTGTCCCGGTCCTGGTGAATGCTCATGAGTCGAAACCCAGGCCGAGGCGGTCGATGGCCTTCAGCCACAGGTTCTCCTTGCCCTGGTTGGCGTCCGCCCGGGCCAGGGAGCGGCGGGTGGCCTCGATACCGACCCAGCGCAGTGGTTCGGGCGGGAACGGCAGCGGCTTGCTCCGCACCATCTCCAGGCGGGTGCGGGGGGTGTCCTCGTCGGCGAGCAGGTCGAGGAGCACGTCGCCCGCGAACCGCGTTGCACCCACCCCCAGGCCGGTGAAGCCGAGGGCATAGCCGACCCGGCCGTCCAGCGCGGTGCCGTAGAACGCGGCGAACCTCGTGCAGGTGTCGATCACGCCGCCCCAGGCATGCGAGAAGCACAGTCCCTCCAGCTGGGGGAAGGTGGAGAAGAACGTGCCCGAGAGGGTCTCGAAGGTCTCGTGGCGCTGGTCGTACTCCTCCTTGACGCCGCTCCCGTAGTGGTAGATCGCGTCGTACCCGCCCCACAGGATCCGCCCGTCGCGCGTGGTCCTGAAGTAGTGGAACTGGTTGCCGAGGTCCGAGATGCCCTCCCGCCCGCGCCAGCCGATCGCTGTACGCTGGTCGTCGGTGAGCGGGTCTGTCATGAGCGCATAGTCATAGACCGGCACGGTCATCAGCCGCAGGCGGCGCAGGAGCGGCGGAAACGCGTTCGTGGCGAGTACGACGCGGCGCGCGTGCACAGGTCCCGCGACGGTCTGCACCTCCACGCCCTGCCCCGACCGGGCGATCCCCGTCACGGGTGTCTGCTCCGCGATCCGCACGCCCAGGGAGAGACACGCAGCACCCAGCCCCCACACCAGGCGGGCCGGCTCGAGGATCGCCGCATCAGGATCGTGGACGCCGGCCAGGAAGGTCGGTGAGTCCACCCGATCACGCAGCTGGTCGCGGTCGAGCCACGTCGTGGCCATGCCGTGGGCACGGGTCTGGTCGTACTCCTCGCGCAACCCGGCGACCTGGTAGGGCTGCGTGGCCACGGCCAGGGACCCGGCCCGGACGAAGTCGCAGTCGATCGAGTGCTCCTCGATGGTCCGCTCGATGCCGTCGAGGTTCTCGCGACCCATCG
>JBBRGR010000562.1:0-1679 GCA_038223815.1 Gemmatimonadales bacterium | reverse complement strand
AAGCGATTCTCGACATGACGCGACCGCGTCGTCTCCAGCGGGACAAGCGTCGTGACACCCAGCTCCGCGCACTTCTCGGCGAGCCAGAGGAATCGGTCCTTGTCGCCACCACCAACAGCCAGCACGGTGACCGGAGGCGCCGGCGCATGCGTGATGCGCTCCGCGACGAAGCTCCACCGCTTCCCCGCCCGCTCAAGCACCCCGGCCGCAATCACGCCGGCCCCATCGAGTGCCTCGCTCGTCGCGCCGCTCGCGACGCGGCGCACCTCGAGATGATGCGCCTCGTCATCGTCCACGCGAATCGGCTCACCCACGGCGAGCGTGCCTGCGGGGACGAGAAGCCGGATCACCCGAAGCGTGCCGCCACGCCCCACCAGCCGGCGTCGTGCACATCATCGAGAATCGTCCAGCCCGCACCCTCAAGCACCGGCCGGAAGAGTTCTTCCTCCATCGCCTCCATCCCGGCAAAGATGGCGACGCCACCCGGCACCAGCGCCTTCTGAATCGACGGCAGCAGCAACGTATTCACCGTGCGGAGAATGTTCGAGCAGAGCACCTCGGCCGGACCCGCCAGCACGCCCAATTCGCTCGCGTCCCCGATCAGAAAGGTGACGCGATCCGCCACGCCGTTCTTCTCGGCGTTGGCTTCGGCGATGGGATGCGATTCATCGTCCACTTCGATCCCGATCGCGGTGACGGCGCCAAGCTTGGCGGCAGCGATGGCCAGAATGCCCGAGCCGCTGCCGAAGTCGAGCATCCGATCGCCCGGGCGGTGATGCCGCTCGAGCAGCACCATCGCGGCGCGCGTCGAGCCATGCTCGCCGCTGCCGAACGCCGACTCGGGATCAAGGGACACCACGACCTCCTCACCCGCCGGCGTGACCGGCAGCCACGAGGGCGTCACCATGAGTCGCCCGAAGCGCCGCGTGATGATGCCGTCACGCCACTTCACCGACCAATCGACCGGCTCCAGTGGCGTGACCATGCCCTCAAGCGCCGGGAACTGGGCGACGAGCGCACCGACCACCCGCTTGGCCTGCTCCTCGGATGTCTCCACGGTGAGCAGCCGCCCCTCGGAGGGCTCCTCGACGCCCTGCCCCGTGGCTGCCACGAGCGCCGCGGCCACTGCATCGGTGTCCTCGGGCCGGCAGTCCACACTGATACGCCACCATTCCTGGATCATGCGCCGAGTGCCTCCTTCAGCTTCGACCAGAAACCGCCTTTGCGGCCAGGGCCATCGCCTTCGTGCTTCGCCAATTCCGCGAGCAGCACCCGCTGTTCGTCGTTGATGTCCTCTGGGGTCCAGACATGCAGGCGCACGTTGAGGTCGCCGACGCCGGCGCCACCGAGGCGCGGAATCCCCTTCCCGCGGAGCCGGAGCACCGAGCCCGACTGCGAGCCGGCAGGCACCAGCAGGGATTCATCGCCATACGGCGTCGGGATCGTCGCGGTCACGCCCAGCGCGGCCTGCGAGAAGGAGATCGGGAGATCGAGGAGCAGGTCATCGCCCTGCCGCTCGAAACGCTCGTCCTCGACGATCTCGATCATCACCTGCAAGTCCCCGGAGGGGCCGCCCCGCGGGCCGGTCGCACCCTGGCCACGCATGGTGAGGTAATTCTGGTCCGACACCCCGGCGGGGATGTCCACCGAGACCGACCGCTCGCCCTTGTTGCGGCCCT
>JBBRGR010000561.1:0-1682 GCA_038223815.1 Gemmatimonadales bacterium | reverse complement strand
TACTGGAACACACGCCGACCTGCGTCACGCTGCCCATCTCCAGGGCCGCGTGATTGCAATGGTTCCGAACCGGTCGGTGCTCTAGCGCCTCGGCGAGGTCAGACAACGTCACAAGTGCTGCTTCGAAATCTTCGTTCGACGCACCCTTCACCCGCTTGAAACTCGGCCATATGAGCATCAATGCCTTGGACTCAAGCGTAGAAAATCGAAAATCCCTCGCAGAGGGAGTCCGCCAATGGGTCCCATAAATCCGAGTAATTCGGAGGGTCGAGTGGCAACGTCGCGCGGACACTTCGAAAAAACGAAGACTCGGAACGTGTCAACGTGTTTGAGACAGAGGGCGTGTGAATTCTATGAGGCGACGGCGGTGATCGCGGCGTCGGATGCTGTCAGTGCGACGGCCTCGGTGACGAGGGGATTGATATGCACGGCGTCGGGCGGGAGGCGGACCCGAGGCGGGCCGTGCGGGAAGCGCTCGGGATGGGCGCGGTAGGCGCTGTCGAGGGCGGCCTGGCGAGTCGCGGCGACCGCGGTGACGCGGCCGTGGAAGACCTCGGCGGGGGTGAACAGGGCGAGGCCGACATGGTGATGATGGTCATTGTGCCAGGCGAAGAAGTCGGCGAGCCAGGCGCGGCCGTGGAGTGCGGAGGCGAAGCGACCGGGGTAGTCGGGCTGGTACTTGAGGGTCTTGAACTGGGCCTCGCTGTACGGGTTGTCGTTGGAGACGCGAGGGCGGCTGAAGCTGCGCGACGCACCGAGCGAGTCGAGGAGCTGCGCGAGAGTGTCGCTCTTCATCGCGGACCCGCGGTCGGCGTGGACCTGGAGGCCGGGCTCGACGCCGTGGCGCGCGATGGTCTCGGCGAAGAGCTGCGCGGCGAGGTGCTTTGACTCCTTGGTCGCGACCATCCAACCGACGACGAACCGACTGAACAGGTCGATGATCACGTAGGCCATCAGGAAGACGCCCTTGTGCTGCGTCGCCAGCTTGGTGATGTCCCATGTCCAGACTTGGTTGGGCGCGGTCGCGGTCAGCGAGGGCATCGCGTGTTGGTGGGGCACCCGTTGGTTGCGACGGTCCTGGGTCTCGCCAGCCTCGGCGAGGACGCGGTACATCGTGCGGATCGACGCCAGGTACGTGCCGCGGCTGAGCAGAGTCGCGTAGACCTCCGTCGGCGGTTGGTCGGCGAACTCCGGGCGGTGGAGCGCGTCGAGGATGGCCTGCCGTTCGATGTCGGGCAGTCGGCGTGGGCTTGGCGCGGGGGCGCGCACGCGCGGCGGTGGCAACGGTCGTCGCGCCCGGTACAGCGACGCGCGGCTCACGTCGAGCACGGCGCAGGCCGCGACCACTGGCACCTCGGCGTCGCGCTCTTCGACGAGACGCATCAGATCTCGTCCTCGTGCGGCTCGGGAAGTGCCAGTCCCAGGAGCTCGTGCGCTTTTTTTTGGAGCGCGATGAGCGCGTTGGCGATGCGCAGCTTGCGCTCGAGCGTCTCGTTCTTCTTCAGGACCGCGGCCAGCTCGCGGTCCTTGCCGTCGAGCCCGGGCTTGCGACCCGGCTTCCGCGCCGTGAGACCCGCCGCGCCGTGGGCTCCGAGCTGTGCCCGCCACGACGACAACAGCGAGCTGTAGATGCCCTCCTTGCGCAGCAACGCCTCCACCGCACCACGCACGCCGCTCGCAAG
>JBBRGR010000560.1:0-1686 GCA_038223815.1 Gemmatimonadales bacterium | reverse complement strand
CAAGCAGCGCCACCACAAGCGACGCCTGGTCACGCCCGAGTTCGCGGCCCTGGCCGGGTCACGCCTGCGACCGGGTGGGCTGTGGCGGCTGGCCACGGACTGGTCGGAGTACGCCGACCAGATGCACGCGGTCCTCGACGCCGATCCGCTGCTGGAGGGCGGGGCGACCACGCGTTGGGGCGATCGACCGGTCACGAAGTTCGAGCGCAAGGGGGTCACGGCCGGGCGACCGATCGCGGACCTGACCTACCGCAGGGGCTGACCTGGTCTCCGGCGCGGTGCAGCCCTACCGAGGCGGCTCGAAGGTGCCAGACTTGTCGGTATGAGCCAGTACCCGGCCCCGCCGCCGCCGTTCAGCCCGCGACCGCCGGATCACCCGCAGACGACCACGATCCTGATCCTGGGCATCTGTGGGCTCGTCCTGTGCCAGGTGCTGGGACCCTTCGCGTGGTCGATGGGCAACAAGGCGATGCGCGAGATCGACGCCTCGCAGGGACAGCTCGGCGGACGCGACACCGTCAACGTCGGCCGCATCCTCGGCATGGTCGCCACTGCTCTGCTCGTCCTCGGGATCCTGGTGCTGCTGTTCTTCGTGGTCCTCGGCATCGGCCTGGCCAGCACCTCGACCAGCTAGGGCGGGCCTCGACCCACGTCGTCAGTGCTCCTGGGCCTGCCAGACGAGTCCGGCCTGCTCCAGAGCGTGCTCGAGGCGGAGGCGCTCGACTTCCTGGTCGAAGCCGTCGGGGAGCTCGGCGAGCGAGGTCGGGACGTTCAGAGCCCTGGCGGTGTTGACCAGGCAGCCGTCGTAGGCCGCGACGATGCCGCGCTGGCGGGCCATCGCCACGCCCGGACGCGGGGAGCGGACCGCGGGCCGCAACCGCCGCAGGCTCGCGGCCAGGGTCTCCAGGGGCGGGCCGACTGGCGGGGTCGGGGGAGTCCGGAGCAGGTGCAGCCGACGCCCGAGCGCGATCCCCACCTCGCCCACGGAACGAGCGTGGATGAAGGCGGCCACGATCGCCACGGGGACCAGCGAGATCCCGATCACCTTGAGGAATCCGAAGAGGACGTTGGCGTCCATGTGCCGACGCTAGGTCGGGATCGCCGGTCGGGCAAGGTCTCGAGTGGCAGTCGAGGCGGCAGGATCCGCTCGATCCGAGTGCGGAGCCGGAGGCCTCGGGTGCGCAAACCGCCCAGATCTGGGGGGTTTTGGGTCCTGGGACCACCTCGATTTGGCGCAGGCCCGGGATCTCTGTCAAGATAGTGCGGTTGCTCCGGCGGGATCGCCGGGGCGCGGACATTGACTACTGAACAGGTTCTCCTGAGCTGCTGATTGGCAGTGGAAGTAGTTGCGCGTCTGCGCCGCACCAGGAGATCCCGTTCTGCCCGGCCCCCCGGGCGCCGCTCCAGACAACGACCCGCACGAGAATCGTGTGTGCCGCGCGCGTCACCACCAGCCGCGACACGCCCGACCGCGGGGGTCGGAGTCAGGATGGAGTGGGAGCAAGGCGGACAGCCTCACCGAGGAAGTCCGAGACCAGTCGTGAGTACTACGAAGTAAGGACGTTGTTTGATGGCGGGACAGAAGATCCGCATCAGGCTCAAGGCCTATGACCACGAGGTGATCGACACCTCGGCGCGGAAGATCGTGGACACCGTGACCCGTACGGGCGCGAAGGTTGCCGGCCC
>JBBRGR010000559.1:0-1690 GCA_038223815.1 Gemmatimonadales bacterium | reverse complement strand
TGGTCGACGCGCCGCCTGGGACGAAGTCATCGGTTCCCGCGATCATGTTCGTCAGCTCGCCGAAGATGGCCGTCGTCCGCTTCCACGGACGGCGCACGGAGACGTGGGAGAAGTCCGGCATCCCGGTCGTCGAGCGCTTCCGCTACCTCTATGACGAATCGGAGCTCGGCGAGTGGGTCCCGCGCATTCGCGAGGCCGCCGCGGAGGTGCCGGAGGTGCACATCCTGATGAACAACTGCTACGCCAACTACGGGACGACCAACGCGCGCGAGATCGCCGATCTCCTCGCCGCCGAGGTACCGCGCCTGGATCGCTGAGCCGCTACCCTGAGCGGGTGGGGAAGCTCGACGGACCGCTCTGCCTGGTCCTGGCGATGATGCTGGCGGCCTGCACCTTTCCGCCGCCGCGAACGCCGACCCCAGCGCCGACGGCCTCACCGTCCCCCACCGCGGCGCCGACGCCGACCTCGACAGCATCCCCGACAGCCTCGCCCAGCCCTGCGGCGGCCGTCCCGGACTTCGCGGCCGGCGAGATCGTCTCCACCACCATCGATGGGCTGCGGGTCCGCGGCCTGCCCGGACTCGAGCGGCGCGTCGTCACTGGGCTGCTTCCCAACGCCTTCGCGCTGCGCGTGGTGATGGGGCCAATCCCGGTGGATGATCTCGGTTGGTACCTCGTCGCCGACGCCGACGCGCGCGAGCCGGACTTCAGCGAGGGCTGGGTCGCGGCCGGCTTTGAGCCCGATCCGCTGCTTGCCGCAACGGGCGAAACCGCCGATGACTCGCCCTACATCGCCTCCATGGACCAGGTCGGCGACGCGGAGCAGGGTCCGATCGAGATCGGATCCGGGAATCATGCCATTCGGTGGATCGCGCTGGATCCGGAGCACCTCCGGTGCTCGTTCGGGGTCTCGTTCACGCCGGCGGGCGGCGCGGACCCCATTCCCGCCATCCGGGCAACGATCGGCACCGGGGTCGACCGGGGTACCCTGCAAACACAGTCATTCGCCGCGCTCGACCTCAGCGGTCCCGTCTTCGCGACTGTGACCTCGGATTGCGCCTGGGCGCTGGTGATCGTTCGCATCCCGCCGGAGGCATCACCCTCGCCCACGCCCTGACTCCAGGGTGGCGGTTTGCGCCTCGCGCCTCAGCGGTTCGCGCCGGCCAGTGACTCGGTCAGCTGCGCATCGTTGGGGTCGAACAGGACGCAGATGAAGGAGCGATCGTCCTTGCCCCACGACTCCTCCGACGGCGAGATCATGGTGCCGAAGATCTCCGACGTGGCATACGGAGCGCCAACGTACGGTTCGAAGTCGGGCTCGCAGATCTGCGTGAAGATGCCGTCCAGCGCAGAGTCCGGCGGATAGGTGCCGTCGCCTTCGTAATGAGAGAGCGCGAAGACCTCGTATTCGTGCAGCTCGGTGCAGGGAACGCCATCCACGTCGCTGATCTCAACCGCATCCGCCGTATTGAAGCAGTCTCCCTCGCGCAGCTCATCTACGGACACGTTGCCGGCGGAGGCCAGCGAACCGTCGTCGCCGCGGCGCGCGGTGGTCAGGTAGCCAACCACGAGCGCGATGGCGAGCGCCGGGATCCACCAGAAGCGGATCCATCGGCGCCAGCCCGGGTTCGGCGTCGTGGCTACCGCGCCACCACCCTGCGCCGCCCAGGCAGTCTGGTCGGTTGGTGTC
>JBBRGR010000558.1:0-1695 GCA_038223815.1 Gemmatimonadales bacterium | reverse complement strand
GCCATCTTCATCGCGACTTCCACGGCGGTCGAGCCGTTGTCGGAGAAGAAGGCGCGCGTCAGTCCGGGCGGCACGATCTCCATCAGCCGCGCGGCAAGCGTGACGGCCGGTGCGGAGGCGTTGCCGAGGAAGGTGCTGTGCGCAAACCGTCCGAGTTGCTCGGTGATCGCCTGGTCAATTTCGGCGCGGCGATGCCCGAAGAGATTGCACCAGAGCGACGCGACCCCATCGAGGTAGCGCGATCCATCGGCGTCGATCAGCCAGTGCCCTTCGGCCGCGACCACCATGAGCGGATGCTCGTCGGCATAGACGCTGTGCGGCGTGAAGGGATGCCAGACGTGCCGACGATCGGCGTCGTGCAGGGGAGACGTCATTGCTGTGGCTCAAGCAAGTAGGTGAACGGAGGGGCAGAGGCGCCCACGGGGTAGAGGTCCTTCGACTCCGCTCAGGATGACAACTCGTTCGCTGGTCGCTGTTCGCCGTTCACCGTTCACCACCATTCACGCCGCCACCAGTTCCGCGATCGTGAACCCTGCGTCGCGGATCATCTGCAGGTCGGCTTCGGCGCCGGCGCCCGGGGTGGTCAGGTAGCCCTCGAGGAAGAGCGAGTTGGCGGGGTACAGTGCGAAGGCCTGCATCGATCGGAGATTCACTTCGCGGCCACCGGCGATGCGGATATCACGGGTCGGGTTGACGAAGCGCATCATCGCCAGCGTCTTCAGGCATTCCGCGGGGCTCATCCGTTCACGGTCACCCATTGGCGTGCCTGGGCGCGGATCGAGGAAGTTCACGGGGATCGACTCGACCTCGAGCTCGCGGAGCGAGAACGCCAGCGCCACGCGGTCATCGAGCGATTCACCCATCCCCATGATCCCGCCGCAGCAGGCCTCCAGTCCCGCGGCCTTGGCGCGCTGGACCGTGCCCACCCGATCATCCCAGCTATGGCTGGACACCACCTGGCCGAAGAACTCGCGCGAGCTCTCGAGATTGTGATTGAATCGGGTCACACCGGCTGCCTTGAGGCGCTCCGCCTGCCCCTCCTTGAGGAGGCCGAGTGAGGTGCAGATGTTGATGTTGTACTCGGCCTTGATCTGCTCGACCGCGCCACAGATCACGTCGAGGTCGCGCTCACTCGGGCCTCGCGTCGCGGTCACGATGCAGTACTTCACCGCCCCCATCTCGGCGGCGCGCCTGGCCCCCGCGATGATCTCGTCGGCGGTCTGCAGCTTGGCGCGGCCGGTCCCGGTCTCATAGCGCGAACTCTGCGAACAGAAGCCGCAATCCTCCGGACACGCGCCGAGCTTGGCATTCTGGAGCACGTGGATCCGGACGGAGCGGCCGTGATAGCGCTGGCGGACCTGGAACGCGGCATCCAGGAGCGGCAGCAGTGCGTCGTCCGGGGCAGTCAGGACGGCGAGCGCCTCGTCACGGGTCGGGGCGATACCGTCGAGGGCACGGCTGGCAAGCGAAGTCCAGAGAGACATGGGGCGTGCGTCCTGTGTCGCGGGTCATGAGTCGTGAGAGGTGCCGGGACCAACGGCGTGCCCCTATCTTTGTCCCCGTGGCGGGGGTGTAGCTCAGCTGGCAGAGCATCCGGCTTTTAACCGGCAGGTCGTGGGTTCGAAACCCACCGCCCCCATGCACGCTGTACGAGGGAAGATACCCACGGGGTGGCGATCTGTCCCACGGACCAGA
>JBBRGR010000557.1:0-1696 GCA_038223815.1 Gemmatimonadales bacterium | reverse complement strand
GCTCGCTCTCGATCCGTGCCCGTTCGCTGCGAGGTGAGGAGCTTGCGGGCGACGGATGGCGCGATCTGGCACGCCTGGACAACGTCGAGGAAATGTGGGGGGCGGCGCCGCTTGCTTCCTCCAACGCGCTCGCGGTCGTATGGCATCGCAAGCCGCCCGCTGGCGCACCCCCGGGCGAACTCACGCGGCGAATGATGGCCGAAGTCTCGCTCGGCACGGGACGCGTTCTCTTTGAGGGAGAAGCATCGTCTGGTTCGCCGGTCTCTCGCAAGGATGCTTGGCTCCTGGGCTTTGCCGTCTCGATGGTGACAGGAATGGTGGTCGTTACGGTGCTGCGCCCACCCGGCGCGCCCGTGGTGCTGCCCAAACACACCTCGATGGCCCCGCCCCTGCGCCGACTCCTCGCGGGCCTGATCGACTTCGGCCTCGGGCTCGCCGTCGCGGGCGCGTTGGCTGGCCGCGGCGGCTGGTCCGAATTTGAGTGGTGGATCACGCCAGACGGGCAGTGGCTGATGCTCACATTGCTCCCATGTCTCTCCGTGATTTGCGGCATTTCGGAGGGGCTGAGCGGCCGCACGCTCGGGAAGCTGGCCCTTGGAATCCGGGTCGCAAGCGTCCGCGTCCAGCCCGGCAACTTGGACGCGATGCCTTCGGCCCCGGGACTCTGGCGCGGCCTGCTCCGGAACGTCATCAAGTGGTGCCTCCCGCCGGTCGGTCTCATTGCGCTTCTTGATCCCGGGGGCCGACACCGCGCCGACCAGTTCGCCATGACCGCCGTCATTCTTCCCGACGGGCCCGACGATCAGCAGGCCGAAGAGGGTGGTCCGGACGGCGTCTGACCACCATTCGGTCAAACTTGCGCTTCGCGTTGAACCGGCCGGGCAGGACCTGCCGATAACTCCCCAGCAGCGCGTTCCCTCGCCTCTGCGTGCCGAGTCGCACGGATGATCACGGATGATCACGGACGATCACGGACGATCTGTGGACCGTGCACGATGGGCCGCGGCGTGCTGCTCGGAGTGATCGTGGCCGACGTTCCTGCCCCAACCCCTGTCGGAAAGACCACCGGCGCCTGGCGCCGCGCGTGGCCGATCCCCGCGATGATCGTGGGTGCGGTGGGCTTGGCGGGTGCGGTCATGGTGACGCTGCGGACCACGCCCACTCCGGACGTGCAGTCGCGGCTTGCATCGAGCACCAGCCTGATCGATGCCGCGAAGTACGGCGAAGCGCTTGAAGCGCTCAACACTAGTGTGCTCCCGCTCGTGGGTGGTGAGGTGATGACGCCCGACCAAGTGCGCGAGTTCTTCGTGCTGCGCGGCCGGGCGCTCTACATGGGCCAGAAGGACGCCGGAATCTCGCGCGAAGAGAACCACCGCGCGGTCGTTCAGGAGTATCGCGAGGCGGAGAAGCGCGGCGCCGTGCTGGCCCCTCGAGACTCGGCCTTCCTCGCGTGGACGCAGCTCGAACTCGGTGAGATCGACGACGCCGCGGCCCGCGCCGCCTCGCTGCCGGACTCTCAGAAGGGCCAGCGACTCGACATCACCCGCGCGGCCGTCGAGGCCAGTCTCGAAGGGCCGCGCGCGAACACGCCCCGGGCGATGGAACTCCTCGCTGACCTTGGTGCCGAGCCGGACGCGGATGATGACCTGCGTCTGTGGGTGCTGGCACGCCACGCCAGGCTGCTGGCGGTTCAGGG
>JBBRGR010000556.1:0-1698 GCA_038223815.1 Gemmatimonadales bacterium | reverse complement strand
GGTAATCTCAACCACACCCAGCTCAGCCTGGTAAAGTGTTAAGCTGATATTAACGGACGGCGGACCCAACTCTTCGTCAACGGCCGGCCCTTCCGCGATCATTTTCTCGTCCGCGCCGCCGAGGCGGGGTACCGCTCCGCGATCCATCCCGGGGATCGCCCGTCGCTCTTTCTCGATATCGGTGTCGATCCGGCGGACGTGGATGTCAATGTGCACCCCGCGAAGCTCGAAGTCCGCTTTCGTGATCGCATCGGCGTGGAACGCGCGATCGAGGAGGCCGTGCGCGAGGCCCTCCGGGACCTGGGGGCATCGGCACAGCTCGGCGAAGGCCCGCTCCCGGGCGCGTTGCCGGCGCCCCGGCCGGTCGCCGCGACGGACGATGGGGACGTGCCAGCCGATCTCTTCGCGCCACTGCGCACCGCGTCAGAACCGGGCGTGGCCGCCGCGGAGGGGACGGCGCCGATGGGGTGGCGCGCGCCACTCTTTCAGCTGTCGGACACGTACATCTGCTATGAGTCGCCGGAGGGATTGGTGATCGTGGACCAGCACTCGGCGCATGAGCGCGTGCTCTACGAGGATGTACTGGAGCAGCTGGCGGGCACCGGAATGCCGTCGCAGCGGCTGCTGTTGGCGATCACGCTCGAGCTGACCGATGAGGAGCTCGATGTGGTGGCCAGTCATGACCAGCAGCTCCGGCGCATCGGCTTCGAGGTGGAGCCCTTCGGTGGCCGCGCGGTGGCGGTGCATGGGGTGCCGAATCCGCATCCGCGCTTCGATGCGGCGGCCTGCTTTCGCGAGGTGGTGGCGGACCTCGCGCGCGGACGCTTCGGCGGGTGGGCCAATCGGCTCGAGCGGTTTGCGGCCACCTATGCGTGTCGGGCCGCCGTCAAGGCGGGGCAGCGGCTCGATGAGCGCTCGATGCGGGAACTGCTGCTGCGACTCTTCGCCTGTGAATTGCCCCCGCACGATGTCCACGGCCGCGCCACGATCGTGCAGCTCCCGCGCGAAGAACTGGAGCGGCGCTTTGGTCGACGCTAGAACCCCGATCCTCGTCGGGCCCACCGGGGTGGGAAAGACGGCGGTCGCACTCGCACTCGCCGCGCACTGGCCCCTCGAGGTGATCTCGGCGGATTCGCGGCAGATCTACCGGGGTCTCGACCTCGCCACCGCCAAAGCCACTCGGCGCGAGCGTGAGCGGGTACCGCACCACCTCGTGGATGTGGTTCGCCCCGGGGAGCGATACAGCGCCGGCCGCTTTGCGCTCGAGGCCGCCCAGGCGATCGCGGGGGTGCGCCAGCGCGCCGCCCTCCCCGCCATCGTCGGCGGGACCGGGCTCTACGTCCGAGCGCTCGTCGATGGCCTTTTCGCCGAGCCCCCGATGGATCCGGAGCAGCGCGCCGCCCTGGCGGCCGCCACGTCGCCCATGGATCATCCAACCCTCGTGCGCTGGGCCGGCCGACTGGACCCGGGGTATCGTGGAGAAGGCGGACGCCATCGCGCGCTCCGGGCCATCGAAATTGCGCTGCTCACGGGACACCCGCTCTCCTGGTGGCAGGCTGCCGCCGCGGCACAGGGCGTGGTCGCGCCGTGGACCGTGCGACTGACCGCGCCGCGCCATCTCCTGCATCAGCGGATTCTCTCGCGGACAGAGGCCATGGTGACGCGTGGGCTCGTGGAGGAAGTCGCCGCCGTCCTCGC
>JBBRGR010000555.1:0-1700 GCA_038223815.1 Gemmatimonadales bacterium | reverse complement strand
GGGCACCTACCACGGCCATCCGGTCAGCGTCCAGACGTCGGGGATGGGGACGCCGAGCTTCGCGATCGTGGCCGAGGAGCTCCTGCGCCTGGGCGCCAGGCAGCTCATCCGGGTGGGGACCTGCGGCGGCATCGCCAAGGGCTTGAAGACCGGTGACCTGGTGGTCGCGCTCTCGGCCTGCCCGGTCGACGGCGCCACCCAAACCTACCTGCACGGAGACCGATACGCCCCCACCGCCGACTTCGCCCTGACCCACTCGCTCGTGCATGCGGCCGAAACGGCGGGGATCCCGGTGCGGGTCGGTCCGGTGGCGTCGGTCGACGTCTTCTACAACACCGATGCCGATTACTTCAGCAAATGGCGCGACCGCGGGGTGCTCGCCTTCGAGATGGAGGCATCGGTCCTCTTCTACCTGGCCGCGCGCGCCGGGGTCCAGGCCGCCTGCCTGCTGACGGTGAGCGATGTCCTGAACGAGGAGGAAGGCACCGAGGAGACGTACATGTCGCTCGAGGACCTCGATGCCGCGGTCGAACGCATGATCGAGGTGGCGCTGGCAGCCGCCGTACAATCGGGCGCATGACAGATACCCTCGCCCGTCCCGCCGCCGGCGATGCGGCGGCCGACTTCCTCCCCCTCAAGGGGATCGACCACGTCGAGTTCTGGGTCGGCAATGCGAAGCAGGCCGCTGCCTACTACCGCGCCCTGTGGGGCTTCACCCCGGTCGCCTACGCCGGCCTGGAGACGGGCGTCCGCGACCGATCGTCGTACGTCATGGTGCAGAACGACATCCGCTTCGTCTTCACCGCGCCACTGACCGATTCCGGAGAGCTGGCTGAGCACGTTCGGCGCCACGGCGACGGCGTGCACGACATCGCCTTCGCCGTCGACGACGTCGCATCGGCCTGGCGCGAGACCACGACGCGCGGGGCGAGGACCGCCCTGGAGCCGACCGACGTCCCCGGCGAGAAGGGCGTCCTGCACAGGTCGGCGATCCACACCTACGGCGAGGTGCTCCATTCCTTCGTCGACCGCAGCGACTACCAGGGCACCTTCGCGCCGGGCTATCACCGCATCGCGAAGCCGGCCGCCGCGGCCACCGGGCAGCAGCTGCTCGAGGTCGACCACTGCGTCGGAAACGTGGCCCTGGGCGATATGAATCGGTTCGTCGACTTCTACCGCGACGTGATGGGCTTCAGCCAGCTGATCCACTACGACGACAAGGTGATCCACACCGAGTACTCCGCCCTGATGAGCAAGGTGATGCAGTCGGGCAACGGGCGGATCAAGTTCCCCATCAACGAACCGGCCGATGGCAAGCGCAAGAGCCAGATCCAGGAGTTCCTCGACTACTACCTCGAGGCGGGGACGCAGCACATCGCTCTGCGCACGGAGGATATCGTCGGCACAGTTCGTGTCCTGCGCTCACGGGGAGTGGAGTTCCTGGGCCTGCCGCACGAGTACTACGCCAACCTGCCGGAGCGCGTCGGCGACGTCGGCATTCCAATGGAGACGCTCGAGGAGCTGGGCATCGAGGCCGATCGCGACGAGGAGGGCTACCTGCTCCAGATCTTCACCAAGCCGGTGCAGGACCGCCCGACCTTCTTCTTCGAGATCATCGAGCGACACGGCTCGCGCGGCTTCGGAGTCGGCAATTTCAAGGCACTCTTCGAGGCGATCGAGCGCGAGCAGGAGAAGCGCGG
>JBBRGR010000554.1:0-1711 GCA_038223815.1 Gemmatimonadales bacterium | reverse complement strand
ATGGTCGCCAGCTCTGAGAGCGGCGAGTTGTAGACCTCAAGCGGGGCCGAGGCGCCAGGCAGGGCCTGCACCGGTGCGAACAGGGCACCATTCACCGCGTCGTGCAGCATCAGATGCCGATGCGAGAAGGTGCCGCGCCCGACATCCTGTCCCGTCAGTCGGATCGGCGTGCCTTCGACCAGCAGCGACGCGAATGCCAGCGATTCGGCATGCCCCCAGTCGATGCCGTACGGTTCCGTGAGCCCGCTGCGACGCTTCTCGAGCTGCTTCACCAGCTTGGGGTGCACGGTGAATCCGGCGGGCCACGTCAGCAGTTGCTCGTTGAGTGATGCAATCATTTCGGCCGGGAGCGCCGTGTCCATCTCGCCAGCGGTGCCCTGATCGCGCACGGGGTCTGCTGCCGGCGCCTGACGCCCGAGCGAAGACTTGAACGAGGTCTGGATCTCGACGAAGCGATCATACGTCCGCGTCACCATCGCATCGCCTTCGTCCGCGGCAATCACGCCGGCGGCGGCCAGATGCTGCGCATAGAGCGCCCGCACCGTCGGCATCTCCTTGATCCGTGCGTACATCAGCGGCTGCGTGTAGCCCGGTTCATCGGTCTCGTTGTGGCCGTGACGCCGGTAGCCGACGAGGTCGATGAGCACATCGTCCTGGAACTTGACCCGGTAGGCCATCGCCAGTCGGATCGCGGCGAGGCACGCCTCGGGGTCGTCGGCATTGACGTGGAGGATCGGAATGTCGAAGCCCTTCGCGAGGTCCGACGCCCAGCGTGTCGAACGCCCATCGCGCGGGTCGGTGGTGAAGCCGACCTGGTTGTTCGCGATGAGGTGCACCGAGCCGCCGGTGCGGTAGCCGGCGAGGTCGCCGAGGTTCAGCGTCTCCGCCACCACGCCCTGACCGGGGAAGGCGGCGTCGCCGTGGATGATCACGGGCAAGGCGGCCGTGGTGTCGACCACCGCCTCGCGGCCGCGCCGGTTGGTCTGGGCAGCCCGGGCTCGGCCGTCGACCACCGGGCCGATGAACTCCAGGTGACTCGGATTGGACAGCAGTGCGACCGTGATCGCCTTGCCGCCCTGGGTGACGAACGCGCCCTCGGCGCCATGATGGTACTTCACGTCGCCGGTGCCGCCGTCCGGAGTCATCCCGCCCGAGAGCTGCTTCATCCCCTCGAACTCGGCGAAGAGCGCCTCGTACGGGCGGCCCACGGTGTGGACCAGCACGTTGAGCCGCCCACGATGCGCCATGCCGAGCACCACGTCGCGCGCGCCTGCCTCGGCGGCGAGCTCGATCGTGAGGTCAAGCATCGGGACCATGATGTCGAGCCCTTCAATCGAGAAGCGCTTGGCCCCGAGGTACGCCTTGGCGAGGAAGCGCTCGAGCCCTTCGACCTGGGTCAGCCGCTCCAGCAGTGCGCGCTGCGCGTCCGGGGTCATCGGCTGGCGATGCGCCCCCGACTCGATCTGCTGCCGCAACCAGACGCGCTGTTCATGCGACGCGATGTGTTCGACCTCGTAGGCGATCGTGCCGCAGTAGGTCGCCTGCAGATGCGGCAGGGCGTCTGCGAGGGTCGCACCGGTGACCGCAATCCGCAACACATCGCTCGGGATCGTCGCCATCGACGCGGCGTCGAGGCCGACCGTGGCCGGTTCCAGCGCCGGGTCGCCCACCGGCGGGGTGCCGAGTGGGTCAAGGTGCGCCGCGAGGTGGC
>JBBRGR010000553.1:0-1714 GCA_038223815.1 Gemmatimonadales bacterium | reverse complement strand
CCCGCTCGTGACGATCCTGTTCATGGCCGACATTATCCTGCCGCTCTTCCTCCCCGGGGAGTGGCGCCTCGACCGCATCGCGCGGGCAATGGGCGGCGTGATCCTCTTCTCGGCGGCTTACGTCGCCGAGAACGTTCGCGGCGGGCTGCAGTCGATCCCGACCGGGCAGGTGGAGGCCGCGGAGGCGCTCGGCCTGTCCGGCGTCCAGACCAACCGCTTCATCGTGCTGCCGCAGGCGCTGCGCGCCGTCATCCCGGCCAACGTGGGGCTCTTCATCAGCCTCCTCAAGGACACGACGCTCGTCACCATCATCGGTCTGCTGGAGCTGCTCGGCATCAGCCGCGCCGTCCTCGCCCAGCCGAACTCGTTCGGCGCCCAGCTCGAGGTGTACGTCTTCATCGCCGCCGTCTTCTTCGTCCTCTGCTACGCCATGTCGCAGGCGAGCTACCGGCTCGAGCGCACGCTCGGGGTCGGCACACGATGACCGCCCAGCCAGATCTCACCGGAGGTGCACCGATGACCGACCCGTCCCCCGACAGCCCGATCATCGTCGCCCGCGGCGTCCACAAGTGGTTCGGCGCGCTCCACGTGCTGCGCGGGATCGACCTCGAAGTCGCCACTGGCGAAGTGGTCGTCATCTTCGGCGCCTCCGGCTCGGGCAAGTCCACGTTCATTCGCACCATAAACCGGCTCGAGGAGCATCAGAAGGGCGAGATCGTCGTCGACGGCATCGAGCTGACGAGCGACATCCGCAACATCGCGGCGATCAGGCGCGAGATCGGAATGGTCTTCCAGTCGTTCAACCTGTTCCCGCACCTGACAGTGCTGCAGAACGTGAGCCTGGCACCGATCCGCGTCCGCAAGTGGACCCGCGCCAAGGCCGAGACCGTGGGGATGGAGCTGCTCGAGCGAGTGGGCATTCCCGAGCAGGCGCGGAAGTATCCGGCGCAGCTCTCCGGCGGCCAGCAGCAGCGCGTGGCGATCGCGCGGGCGCTGGCGATGCAACCGAAGATCATGCTCTTCGACGAGCCGACCTCCGCCCTCGACCCCGAGATGATCAGCGAGGTGCTCGACGTGATGCGGTCGCTCGCCACCGAGTCCGGCATGACGATGATCTGCGTCACCCACGAGATGGGCTTCGCGCGGGCCGTCGCCAACCGGATGGTCTTCTTCGACCACGGGCAGATCGTGGAGATCGGGCCACCGAAGCAGATCTTCGAGGCGCCGCAGCACGAGCGGACCAAGCGCTTCCTCTCGCAGATCCTGCACTGACGACGTGGCGGCGTGTTCGCCGCCGGACCGCCGTAACGCCGCTCCCGTCTGAATCTGGCAACCCGCAGGCGTGGCGAGCCACCCCGCCGTATATGCGGAGCCACACCCCGGCCCAGCGTGTATCGGTATATACGGAGCCACACCCCTCCGGCCTACGGGAAGGGCGGGCCCTCGCCGCCCTCGGTGACCTCGTCGGCCGGTGGCGCCTCGACGCTGACCGCCTCGTCAACCTGGGAGAGGGTCAGGATCGCCGACACGTCGCCGACCTCGCTGCCGGACAGGTCGAGGGCCAGGCGCGACAGGTAGAGCTTTTCCTTGTCGAAGAAGACGTCCACCGCGAGACCGTCGGGGAAGATCGAGGACGGCGTGGTCGCCGTCTCACCCGCCTCGGCGGCGGCCGAATCCAGCAGCGCCGCGGAGAGCTTCATCTGGACGTGGTAGC
>JBBRGR010000552.1:0-1728 GCA_038223815.1 Gemmatimonadales bacterium | reverse complement strand
GTTTCCGGCTGAGCTTGGGTTGCTTGCCCTTCAGCCGGCCCTTGGCCTTGGCGACTTTCATGCCTTCGACCGTGCGGAGCCGGATGAGGTCGGAACTCGGCGACCATCGCCAAGACGTTGAACAAGAGCCGCCCGACGGCGTCGGTCGGGTCGTACACAGATCCGCCGAGGGAAAGGCTGATCTGGCGGGCGGTGAGCTCGTCGGCGATCGCCCGCGCATCAGGCAGCGAGCGGGCGAGCCTGTCGAGCTTCGTCACCACCAGGGTGTCGCCGGCCCTGCAGGCGGCGAGAGCTTCGCGCAGGCCGGGGCGTTCTCGGTTGGTGCCGGTCAGGCCGTGGTCGACGTAGATTCGTTCGGCGTCCACGCCCAGGACCAGAAGCCCGTCACGTTGGGCGGTGAGGTCTTGTTGATCGGTGGAGCAGCGGGCGTACCCGACAAGCAGGGCGCTCATGGCGCACCTCCAGAGATTGGCCCGGACGTGTCGCGGGACGCGGCCGGCTCGGGCATCGGGCGGCGCCCGACGCCAACAGCAAGACGCTTCACCAGCGGTGCGGCAAGACAACCCGCTCGCTCCGGACCGGGCATCCCGGTGCCCGGTGAGCGGTGTCACTAGAGCTGCAGGTGGAGGCGTAGTGCGTCGTCGACGTGTGCCATGACGCCGGCAGGGGCGCGCCCGAGTACCCGGCCCAGCCGCTCGACAGCGATCGAGCGGACCTGCTCGGCCTGGGCCTTGGAGTCCTGCCGCAAGCCCGTAGCGGCTGCGGGCAGCAACGCTTGGAAAGCAAAGACTCGGTCGGTGTTGCTCGTGACCGGTACGACGGTGACCACTCCTCGGCCGAGCCTTGCCGCTATCCCGTTGGCGCGATCGTTGCTCACGATCACTGCCGGACGTCGTTTGTTCGCCTCGCTCCCGCGCACCGGGTCCAGATCGACGAGCCGGATCTCACCGCGCAGCATCCGCGACCCCGTCGGCCGACGTCACACTCCAGGCATCGTGGTCACCTGATGCTTCCCACTCCTGCCACGCGGCTTCATAGTCCTGCTCCAGCTGGGGCAGGCGCAGCATGCGCACAGCGTGGTGCAATGCGGCCGACCTGGAGCCGAGGCCGGAGGCGCGGGCGTATTCGTCGAGGACGGCCACGTCCTCGTCCGGCAGGCTGACACTGAGTTTCATACCCGTATGCTACCTCAGTGCTACCAGATGCAGCGTGCATGAGCGGCTGTAGTCGATCGCGCGAGCGCGGTGCCGCAAGGCGATCCCTCTGTGGCACGCGCGGCGTGCCGATCCCTCTGTTGACCGGGTGTGGCGAGCCGAACTCATCGCGTGCAGGACCGAAACCGAGCCATTGCACGCCGGGAGGTGTCAACATGCCTTGCAGATGTCCTGAACCAGCACGCTCCCGCGCTTCAAGATGGAGCGGCCCTCACAGTGACTGTGAGGGCCGCTCTTGTTTGCGCAACGCTCTCGGTGGCGACGTCAGAACGGCGACCCGTCGAGGCGGGTGCGACTGCGTAGTTCCTCGAGCGAGATGCCCCTGCCGGCAGACCGCCACCCCGATCGTCGGATGAGGGGATACGTGTGCCCCGGGCCGGGACCTCTCACTACGAGGTGCGCCAGGAGGACCCTCGCGTTCGACCTGCCGTTCCTGGGAATGAAATGCGCGGACGGATGCGTTAGTATTCGTGGATACCCCCCCGGGTATCGCCCGACACTCTATGGAGGAATC
>JBBRGR010000551.1:0-1735 GCA_038223815.1 Gemmatimonadales bacterium | reverse complement strand
GCCACCGTGGCGGCGTGGGACGCCGATGCGACGTCCCGGAAAATCGAACTGCAGATCGGTCGCGATCTGCAGTTCATTCGAATCAATGGCACGATCGTCGGTGGACTGGTCGGGCTGATCCTGTATTCGGCGGGGTTGCTGATCAACCGGTGAGTGTCGTCGGCACTACCGATCCACCGTCACCACGGTGAGGCGGTCATCCGATGTCGTGACCCCGCTGCTTTCTGCCAGCGGCATCGCATCGGCCGGATGCGTATCCGCATGCGGGAGCAGCGCAAGGTGCAATACCTCGTCCATCGTGGCCGCGAACGTAAACGCCATCTTGTCGCGCACTTCCTGCGGCACGTCACGCACGTCCTTCTCGTTGCCCTTGGGCATTATGACTTCGCGCAGGCCCGCGCGATACGCCGCCAGGACCTTCTCCTTGACGCCGCCGATTTCGAGCACACGCCCACGCAATGTGACTTCGCCGGTGAGCGCCAGGTCGCGACGTACGGGGCGGCGCGCGAGGGCGCTGGCCAACGCGAGCGTGACGGCGATACCGGCTGAGGGTCCGTCTTTCGGAATGGAGCCGGCGGGGAAGTGCAGGTGCATGTCAGACTCGCGGAACTCACTCTCCTCGATGCCGAGTGTGGTCGCGCGTGAACGCACGAACGAGTAGGCGGCATCCACGGACTCGCGCATCACGTCGCCCAACTGACCGGTTACGGTGAGCTTGCCGGTGCCCGGCATGCGCAACGCTTCGATCGTCATGATGTCGCCACCGGTGCTCGTCCATGCGAGGCCGGTCACGGCGCCGATCTCCGGCTCTTTCTCAGCTTCTTCCATGGAGAAGCGCGGCGTGCCGAGGATCTGCTCCGCGCGCTCGATACCGATTTCCCACGACGTGACGTCGCCGTCGGCCTTGGCGCGGGCACGCTTGCGCAGCAGCGACGCGAGCGACCGCTCGAACGTGCGCAGACCGGCTTCGCGTGAGTAGCGGCTGGTGATGAACCCCAGCGTCTGCTCCGGTACGACGATGTCGTCGGTCGTGAGTCCGTGGTCTTCGAGCAGGCGCGGCATGAGATACCGCTGCGCAATCTCGACCTTCTCTTCGATCGTGTACCCGGCGATGCGGATCACTTCCATGCGATCGCGCAACGGGCCGGGGATGTCGTACAGGTTGTTCGCGGTGCAGATGAACAGCACGCTCGACAAGTCGAACGGCAGGTTCAGGTAATGATCCACGAACGACGTGTTCTGCGACGGATCGAGGACTTCGAGCATGGCGGCGGTGGGGTCGCCGGAGTTGCCGCCGTTGCTCATCTTGTCGATTTCATCGATCATGATGACCGGGTCGCGCACTTCCACGCGACGCAGCGCCTGAATGAGCAGCCCCGGCATCGCGCCCACGTACGTGCGTCGGTGACCGCGAATCTCGGCTTCATCACGTACGCCGCCGACGGAGATGCGATAGAACTCTCGGCCGATGGAGGTGGCGATCGCTTCGCCCAATGACGTTTTGCCCGTGCCCGGCGGTCCCACCAAGCAGAGGATCGGGCCGGTGGGATCACCGCCACGCAGTTTGCGCACCGCGAGATACTCGATGATGCGTTCCTTCGCTTCGTCGAGGCCGTAGTGACGATCGCTGAGCGCGTCTTCGACCTTGGCGAGCACGATTTCCTGATCGTCGGCGCTGCGCGCATGCCAAGGCAGGGCGAGTACCCAATCGAGATACGTGCGTAGTACCTGATAC
>JBBRGR010000550.1:0-1740 GCA_038223815.1 Gemmatimonadales bacterium | reverse complement strand
GGTGCCCTTCCTGCGCGACGTGGCCATCGCCGCGTCGTGGACCGGCGCCGCCGCGTCTCTCGAGACGGGGGCGATGCGTGTGGCCATTCCCCTGTCGGTGCTCTGGCTGTTCGCACTGGTGAACGTGCTCGGCATCAAGTCGTACGAACGCATTCTCGTACCGCTGCTCGGCCTCACCTTCGTGTTGGGCGGCATCGTGATCGTCGCAGGCTTCATGTTCGATCACGCCGAGTTCGCCGCCGCCGTGCTGGCCAAGGAAGGTCGCGCGCTGCCGACGCGGGCCGACACGCCGATGACACTGCGCATCTTCCTCACCGCCGCCACGGTGCTGTTCAGCGGATTCATCGGCTTCGATTCGATCGCGCAGGCGGGGGGCGAGGCAAAGAATCCGAATCGCACGCTGCCGCTGGCGATCGGCATGGCCGTGGTGGGCGTGAGCATCTTCTACATGCTGTTCACCGCAGCCGTGTATCACGCCGTGCCCTGGCAGTACGTCGCCGAGCAATCGGCAGTGCGCGACGTGAATGCGCCGGGCCTCCTCGGCTACGTGCTCCCCACCGGGTGGACGGTGGCGATCGTCGCCGGCGGTGCCGTGGCACTGGCGAAGGATGTCCCGGCGATGCTCCTGTCGGTGTCGCGACTGATGTTCGCGTGGGCCGAAGACGGCATCTTCCCGAAGCGCGTCGCGGCGCTCAATGAGAAGTATCGCACGCCGCATGTCGCAATCGTCCTGAGTGCGTTGATGGCGACGATCTCGATCCTTGGCTGCCACCTGGCCGGCGACATCTTCCTCGGCATCGACATCCTCGTGACCGCGATGCTGGTGAACTACATCCTGATGTGCGTGTCGGTGCTCACCTTGCCCGGGCGCAACGCGGCCATTGCCCGCGACGTCCGGGTGCTCCCGAATCGCATCGCACAGGTGACGGTGACGATCGTGGGCATCCTCGTGCTCTCGATATTTCTCGCCGTGCACACGTGGAAAGATCTCTCGGCACCGGTGGCGGCATGGTACTTCCGTTCGACGCCGGTGTGGCTGCTCGTGATGGGCGTGGCCACTGTGATCTACCTTCGCGAAGTCTCTGCGATGCGCCGCCGCGGCGTGGACGTCGAGGCCATCTTCGCCACCCTGCCTCCCGAATGACTTGCGCATGACCGCTCCCGTGGAACGCATCGCCCTCGCGCCCGATCTCGAGATCAACCGCGTCATCACCGGCCTCTGGCAGATCGCCGACATGGAACGCGACGGCCGTGTGCTGGACCTCGATGCGACGGCCGAAGCGATGGCGCCGTACGTCGATGCCGGCCTCAGCACGTTCGACATGGCCGACCACTACGGCTCGGCCGAATTGATCGCCGGACGCTTTCGCGCCGCACATCCGTCGCCGGCCACGCAGCTCTTCACCAAGTGGGTTCCGAAGCCCGGCCCCACCAGCCGAGACGATGTCCGCACTGCCGTGGAGCGCGCGGTGGAGCGGCTGCAGGGCAAGCCGGTGGACCTGATGCAGTTCCACGCCTGGACGTTCGCCGATGCGCACTGGCTCGACGCGCTGTCGTATCTCTCCGAACTGCGACAGGAGGGGCTGATCCGCCACATCGGCGTGACGAATTTCGATGCAGCGCACCTGCGCATCGCGGTCGCGAGTGGCATTCCGGTAATCACGAATCAGGTGAGCTTCTCGCTGCTCGATCAGCGCGCGGCGAAACGCCTGTCGAACGTCTGCCTGCAGTACGGCGTGA
>JBBRGR010000549.1:0-1748 GCA_038223815.1 Gemmatimonadales bacterium | reverse complement strand
CCCCCACGTACCGCCGATGGCCTTCCAGTCGAGCTCGCCCGCGGCGCGGCCATCGGAGAGGTAGCCGAGCCAGTACATGTAGGGACGGAGTTCACGGATGTAGCTCATCCGGTTGGGGTAGGGTGGTGACGTGATGACGGCGGTGTACTTGGTGCCGCTGGCGGACAGAATACTCGGAAGGTCGCGGGAATCGCCCAGGAACACGCGGCAATCCGTGACCGGCGGCTCGACGCTCAGGCTGTCGGCGATTTCACCGGAGGCGGTCACGAATGCATCTGCAAGGCGGGCCGCGATTCGAGCGGGCGTCTCTTCGACAAGCCCCACATCGTCGCCCTTCTTCTTAAAGGACATGGATTGATGGCCGAAAGAGACGTTGGCGGACTGGATCATCACCCGGCAGAACGCCACGCTGAGAAGATCGCGGACATGGTCGGCCCGCTCACGGGACGGGTTGCGGACGCCGTCACACAGGGCCGCTAGCGCGTGCAGCGTTGGGGCGTCCCACCACTTCTCGATCTGGTGCAGATCGGGCTTCCAAGCCGCAGCGTCCGGTTCGCGGGCATTGTCGGCGATGCGGGCGGCAGCGGACTTGACCGCGCGGGCCGTGCCCTCATCGAAGCGCGTCAGTTTGAGGTTGCCGAGCCAGACAAGGAACGGATTGATGTCGACGGCATGGCACCGGATACCCAGCGAAGCGCAGGCGAGCGGCGTGGTGCCCGTGCCGGAGAAGGGCTCAAGCACAAACTCATCGGGGCCTGAGTGCTTGAGGAGTTCTTGCACGAGCCGGAGCGAGTACGCGGGTGTCAGGCGGAGCCAGCCGTGTCGCCCGAGCGCGACGTTACCGCGAAAGGTGAGGTGGTCGCGCCGTCCAAGACCGTTGGTGGGCTTGCCGTTGGCGACGGGATGACCGAACAGGTCCATGTTCATTTCAACAACCCCTCGAACGCGGCCAGCGTTTCGGACTTGATCGCCGCCGAGTTGCGACGAAAGAATGCCGCAAGGTCGTACCCCAAAACATCGCGGCAAAAGACATATGTCGAATCGGTCGCCGTGCCGCCCACGATTCCGCGCAGGATGAGCCAGTGCGCCCGTTGGTATCGCTCTGCGAGATTGTCGGGTATCTGGACCGAGAGCAGGACCATCACTGGTAGATAGCGGTGCGCGAAGGCGTTGGCCGCATTGGACACATCGGCGTTCTGACGCTTGGCATCGTTGCTCTTGTAGCCCTGACGCACCTCGAAGACGCAGCCCTCAAACCCGGCGGCGTTCTTGCCCTTCAATCCCACGCTCTCGGTTGCTTCGGCAAGCCACGCCGCAGCCCGTTTGCGGGCTGGTGCCGCGCCGATCTTGCCAAGCGGGATACGGCCATCAAGCGAGAGCGAGCGTGCTTTCACGCCCTCCGCTTTGACCTTGTATGACCATGTCGCGTCGGCGGCGGAGAGGCCCAAAGTGTCCTGCAGGACGTTCTGGAACACCAACTGGCAGCTCAGCCCGATCTGGCGGTACACCGAGGTCATGCCGCCCGCCGCCTTGTGGGCAGCATAAACCAAGGGCGAATCGAGCCCGAACCAGCCGTAAAACTCATCCTCTCTATAGATCTGCTGGAATCGAGCAAGCGAGATACCGTCGCCCGTGAGGGAGATTGATCGTGCCCGACGGCAGTTCGATTCCAAGCTCTTCTTTGTCGTCGTGTTTGGCCCATTGAAGGCGGGGAAATCTACCATGGCCAACGCCTTGGCAGGCGAATA
>JBBRGR010000548.1:0-1762 GCA_038223815.1 Gemmatimonadales bacterium | reverse complement strand
AGATCGGTCCCACCCGGCAGGTTGAGACCCTCCAGCAAGCTCATGCTGGCGTACGGGCTCGGTGCCGAAGTTATGACCGACCCGATCGCCTGGCCTCGGGCATAGCCCTGCCACTGAGTCGTCGGCGCGATCCAGTACGTCGTCGGACACCCTCGCGAGTCCCAAGCTGACACAGCCGCGGGTGCCGAAAGCGCCGCACCGATAGCGGCCATGAGGAGCAACGAGCGTGTAACGCGAATCATTTCAGTCCTTAACGTGGTGCCGGGGTACGAACAGGTACGAGAACACGCGGATGGTACGCAAGTACCGCGCCTTTTTGCAACCACCTGCCCAAAAGTGCGTTGTCCCTAGTCAACTCGGGAGTCGATCGCAACGTCTGACGGATGTAGACTCGCTCGGGTTCGGTGCCGCAGGTGCGAAGATGCGCACGGCGCTTGACCATCGCGACCCCCCGCGACGTTGCGGAGCTGATGGCGCCGGCAGGCCAAGGGGCAACTACGGAAGGGAGCTGTGGCTTTGACGAGCGCTGACCGGAAGCCTCTGACTGGCAGACAACGTGACGTGCTGCAGCAGGCAGCCTTTGGCCTGAGCAACAAACTGATCGCCGAAGAGCTGGGGATCGCCGAGCAGACGGTCAAGAATCACCTCGCCAACGCCATGCGCAACCTGGAGATCCACGACCGCACGCACGCCGTCGTGTTCGCCATTGGCGAGGGATGGATCGGCCTACCTGTCGGCGGCTCCGGTGGCACGCCAGTCCGTGTGGTTCGCGAACCGGTGGCAAAGGAGCGCTGAGCGGCAGCTACATGCTTTATGCCGGGTCAGTGAACGGTCGTCTCCTGCCCCTCCGGCGTATCACGGACCTCGACGCCGAGCGCGGCGAGCTCGTCGCGCAGGGCATCTGAGGCGGCGAAGTCGCGGGCCGCGCGGGCCTCGGCGCGTCGCTCCAGCAGTTCGTCGGCGCCGGCCGGCAGCTCGGCCGAGCTCCCGTCGGCCAAGGCAGTGACATCAACCCCCAGCACGCGGTCAAAATCGACCAGCAGGGCGCGCTTCCGGGCGTCGTCCAAGTCCTCAGCCGCTGCCACTTCGTGGGCCACCGCCACCGCGCGCGGGGTGGCGAGATCATCCGCCACCGCATCGGTGAAGCGCTCGCGGTAGGCGGCCACCGGCTCGAGGGCCAGGTCGACCGCGGATGCATCGGTCTCGGAAGCGACGGAGGCCGCGCGTCGCAGCCGGGCGAGTCCCGCGCTGGCGGCCCGCATGGCGCCCTCGGTGAAGTCGAGCTTGGATCGGTAATGCGCCTGCAGGGCCAGGTAGCGGAAGGCGAGGGGCTCGAAGCCCTTGTCCGGCAGCTCGGTGACGCGAATGATGTTGCCCGTCGACTTGGCCATCTTGGCATCGTTGAGGGTCAGGAACTCGCCGTGCATCCAGACCTTCACGACCTGGTGGCCGAGGGCGCCCTCCGATTGGGCGATCTCGTCCTCGTGGTGCGGGAACTTGTTGTCGATCCCGCCGGTGTGGATGTCGACCCACTCCCCGAGGTGCTCGAGGCTCATCGCCGAGCACTCGATGTGCCAGCCGGGAAAGCCCGGACCCCACGGCGAGTCCCAGCGCATGAGCCGATGCTCCTCCGCCCGCTTCCACAGTGCGAAATCCTCCTGGTCGCGCTTGTCCGCCTCGGCCTCCACGCGGTGCCCGGTCCGTAGTGCGTCGAGCTTCTGGCCGGACAGCTTCCCGTAGCCTGGGAACTCGCTGACGTCGA
>JBBRGR010000547.1:0-1766 GCA_038223815.1 Gemmatimonadales bacterium | reverse complement strand
CATCAACACCAGCATTGTGGGCACCACCGCGAACTACCCGACCGCACGCAATTACACCGTCACCACCGGCCGGATGTTCACCGACGGCGATGACGCGGCGCGGCAGCTCTACGCCGTCATCGGCTCGGATGTGCCGAAGATGCTCAACGTCAACGCCGGTGCGATCATCGGGCAGCAGGTCCTGATCCGCAAGCTGCGTTTCGAGGTCATTGGCGTGCTGTCACCCAAGGGCTCGCAGGGGTGGCAGAATCCGGATGAGCAGATCCTCATCCCGTTGAACACGGCGCGCTACCGCGTCTTCGGCACGGACCGGCTCCGGTCGATTGCGGTCGTCGTCCGTGACAAGGTGCCGATGGAGCAGGGGATGGTCGAGGCGGAGCGGATCATGCGGCGCCAGCACAAGATCCGCCCCGGGCAGGACAACGATTTCCAGATTGTCTCGCCGAAGGAATTCCTCGCGACGCAGCAGCAGACGTCGGAGACCTTCTCGCTGCTGTTGCTCGCGATCGCCGGCGTCTCGCTCCTGGTCGGTGGCATCGGCATCATGAACATCATGCTGGTGTCGGTCACCGAGCGCACCAAGGAGATCGGGATCCGGAAGGCGCTTGGCGCCACCAAGGCCACGATCCTCGGGCAGTTCCTCATCGAGGCGCTGGTGCTCTGCCTCGCCGGGGGCGCCGTCGGCATCCTCCTCGGGTGGGGCGCCTCGGCGCTTGTGTCACAGAAGCTCGGCTGGACCACGGTGATCTCGCCGGTGGCCGTCGGCGTCGCCTTCGCCTTCTCGGCGCTGGTCGGGCTCTTCTTCGGCCTCTGGCCGGCGCGTCGCGCCGCGAGCCTCGATCCAATCCAGGCGTTGCGGTACGAATAACGGCGCACGGCGCACAGCGTGAGGGGTGAGAAGCAGGGGGGATTTTCCCCCTGACCCCTGACCCCCACGCTGTTCGCCGTTCGCTGCTCGCGTTGCTATCTTCGCCACCATGAAAGTCGCGCTTGCCCTGCTGCCCGCCTTCCCCACGCTCCTCGCCGCACAGTCCTCCGTCCAAGTGCCTCCGCCCTCGATTGCGATCCCACGGATCGAAGCCGAGATCGCCGTGGACGCCAGACTCGACGAGGCGGTCTGGGCGCAGGCGGCCAGGCTCGACGGCTTCCGGCAGTTCCAGCCGGTGGACTCACGGCCGGCCGAGGATTCGACGGTGGTGCTGGTGTGGTACTCACCGACGGCCATCCACTTCGGCATCCGGGCGTATGATCGCGTCCCCGAGGGCGTGCGGGCGACGGTGTCCGACCGCGACAACATTGGAAGTGATGACCAAGTCACCATCTTCCTCGACACCTTCAATGACAAGCGCCGGGCCTACTTCTTCGGCGTGAATCCGTACGGCATCCAGGACGACGGCGTCCGGAGCGAGGGGGGGTTCTCCACCAGCAGCGGGATGTCGGGGAGCACCGATCGCAATCCCGATTTCATCTGGCAGAGCACGGGGACGAAGACGGCGGAGGGCTGGGTCGCCGAGATCCGGGTGCCCTTCAAGTCCCTGCGCTGGAGTGGTGGCGACGAGATGACCTGGGGTCTCAACGTGCAGCGGACCACGCGCCGCACCGGCTACGACGACACCTGGACCGACGTCCGTCGCGCCAATGCGTCCTTTCTCGCGCAAGCCGGCACGATCACCGGAATCCGCGACATCCGCCGCGGCGTGGTCACCGAGTTCCAGCCGACGCTCACGGCCGAGCTCCCGGGCCGCCGGCTGTCGGGCGGGAGCTTT
>JBBRGR010000546.1:0-1767 GCA_038223815.1 Gemmatimonadales bacterium | reverse complement strand
CGTGACCTTGTTCGTGCCGGAGCCGATGGATACGTCGGAGACGATGACACCGTCGATGACGTACAGCGGCTGCGCGGAACCGAGAATGGAGGAGATACCGCGAATGCGGATGCGATTGCCGCCGCCGGGTGCGCCGGTGGATTGCGAGATCTGCGCGCCGGCGATCTTGCCCTGAAACGCATTCTCGATGGACTGTGACGACACCTTGTTCACGTCGGCACCACTCACGGTCGCGACGTCATTGGCGAGGTTGCGGCGCGAGATGCCGGTGGCCTGACCGGTGACCACGACCTGATCGAGATTGAGCACGTCCTTCTTGAGCACGATCTCGATGCTGTTGCGCGACGCTTCGACGGGAATGCGCGTCATGGGATAGCCCAGGCGGCGCACCATGAGGACGACGTCGCGGGCGGGGACGTTCACGAGGGTGAACGATCCGTCGTCACGCGAGAGCACACCGAGTGCCGTGCCAGTGACCTGCAGTTGCGCGGCGGCGATCGGTGCTCGCGATCCTTCTTCAAGCACCTTGCCGCTGATCGTGCGCGTTTGCGCAGCGAGTGGGGCGGCGCAGAGCGCGAGGGCTGCGGCGAGCAGCCCTCCGCGCGCGAAAACTCCGGTCATCAGGAACTCCTCCATCAGGGGGGTGATCTTCACTGCGGCAGAATGTTGAGCGTGAGCTGCGACGGACGCTCGGGTGAGCGGAAGATGGTCATCGTGGCTTGCTGGAAGTCGGCGTCTTTCGCTTTGTAGATGTTGGGCACGAAACGCTGCGGATTGCGGTCGACGGCGGGATACCACGTGCTCTGTACGTGCACGACGATCCGATGTCCTTTCTTGAAGGTGTGAAACACGTCATCGAGGGGTACGCGGACGCTGTCGGCCACGTTGGCCGCGAGCGGCACGTTCTTGTCGAAGCCTTTGCGCCAGCGTGCGCGGGCGACACCGGGACGCACGAGCCGTTCGTACGCATCAAGACGCGGTCCACCTTCGTACTCGGGCGCGGCGTCATTGGGATACTGATCGATGAGCTTCACGATGAAGTCGGCGTCGGTGCCGCTGCTTGCGACGTGCAGCAGCGCCGACACCGGGCCGGCGACCGTGATGTCACTCGTGAGGATGTCGGAGCGATACGTGAGTACGTCGGGGCGGCGCGAGGCGAAGCGCTGGTCTTCGGTGGGGTACTGCGCGTTGAACCCGGAGGTAACACCCATTGTGTACGGCACCGGCTTCGCGGGATCGCTGACGTAGCGATCGGCGAAGGTCACTCGTGTTGCGTTGCCCGCCGGTCCACCGCCGGCCGGCGCGTCGAAGGCCACGCGTCCATTCTCGCGCAGATAGAGTGCGCGTGACGTGGCGGCTTTGGGCGGCCACGCGTCGAAGCGACGCCACTGATTGGTGCCCGCTTCGAATACAAGCGCTCCGCCGAAGGTCGGACCTCTGCAGTCATCCTTGAGCAGGCAGCGGAACGCAGGCGCGCCGATGGAGTCGCGGAAGAACTTGCCCGTGGGGCTGCCATTGGTGAACGCGCCAAACGTTGGGAAGTCGGCGCGATTCCATCCGCCATGTGACCACGGTCCCACCACGAACATCAGCTTCGTACTCTTGCTGCCTTCCTGCAGGCTGCGATTCAGACGCAGCATGCCATAGGGATCTTCGACATCGTACCACCCGCCAACGAGCAGCACCGCCGGCTTGATATCCTTTTCATGCTTCCAGAGCGATCGCGCCTGCCAAAACGCGTCGTAGTCAGGATGAGCGGTGATCGAG
>JBBRGR010000545.1:0-1769 GCA_038223815.1 Gemmatimonadales bacterium | reverse complement strand
CATCTCCTTCATGAACCAGATCGCCGACCTGTGCGAGCGCGTGGGCGCCGATGTCTTTGCGGTGCGAAAGGGGATCGGCAGCGACTCGCGGATCGGCAACGCCTTCCTCTTCCCGGGGCCGGGCTATGGCGGTTCCTGCTTTCCCAAGGACGTGCAGGCGCTGATTCACACCGCCCGTGGCGCCGGCATGGCCCCCGAGCTCTTCGAGGCCGTGGAGGCCGTCAACGTCCGCCAGAAGCAGCTCCTCATCAGCAAGCTGCGCGCACTCCTCGGCGAGCTGCGCGGGACGACCGTCGCGGTCTGGGGGCTCGCCTTCAAGGCCGGCACTGACGACATGCGGGAGAGCCCGGCGGTGTCGCTGGTGGATGCGCTGCTCGCGGCGGGTGCGAGCGTGCGGGCGCACGACCCGGAGGCGATGGGCGTCGCGCGCGGCATCTGGGGCGACCGCATTCACTACGCCACCGATCCGTGGGACGCCCTCGCCGGCGCGGACGCCCTGACCGTGGTCACCGAGTGGCTGGTCTATCGCACGCCGGATTTCGAGCGGATCCGTACCACCCTGCGCCGACCGATCGTCGTGGACGGCCGCAATCTCTACGAGCCGGCGCGCATGGCGCGGCTCGGTTTCCAGTATGCCGGCATTGGCCGGAGGATGAGCTGATGCGTGTCGTGATTACCGGGGCCGCGGGCTTCCTGGCCTCGCACCTGACCGATCGGTTCCTCGCGAACGGTGATGCCGTCGTGGGCATCGACAATTTCCTGACTGGGCGTCCGGCCAACCTGGCCCACCTCAGCGCCAATCCGACGTTCGAGTTCATCGAGCACGATGTCTCGACGCCGTACGATGTGGACGGACCGGTGGATGGCGTCCTCCATTTCGCCTCGGCCGCCTCACCGCCGGACTACCAGGAATTTCCGATTGAGACCTTGTTGGTCGGCTCTGAAGGAACGCGCTACGGCCTCGAGCTCGCCAGGCGGAAGGGGGCGCGCTTCTTCCTCGCCTCAACCTCGGAAGTGTACGGCGACCCGCAAGTGCATCCGCAGCCCGAGACCTACTGGGGGCACGTCAACTCGATCGGCCCGCGCTCGATGTACGACGAGGCGAAGCGTTTCGCCGAGGCGATGGTGATGGCGTATCACCGCACCCATGGCGTCGACACCCGCATCGTCCGGATCTTCAACACCTACGGTCCGCGCATGCGCCCCGAGGACGGCCGCGTCGTCTCGAACTTCCTTGTGCAGGCGCTGCAGGGGAAGCCGCTGACGATGTACGGGGATGGGTCGCAGACCCGCTCGTTCTGCTATGTAAGCGATGAGGTGGAGGGGATCTTCCGCCTCTTCCACTCAAACCGCACGCTGCCGACCAACATCGGCAATCCGGTCGAGTTCACGATGCTGGAGTTGGCCGAGCAGGTGCTCGCGGTCACCGGCTCGTCGTCGAAGATCGAGTTCCTGTCGTTGCCAGGCGACGACCCGAAGGTCCGTCAGCCCGACATCACCGTCGCGCGGAGCGTGCTCGGCTGGGAGCCGATCGTGCCGCTGCGGGAAGGGCTGGAGCGCTCACTGCCGTACTTCCGGGCCGAGGTGCTGGGATGAGTCGCGGCGCCGTGGCGCTGCTCGACGCAGCGCGTGAGCGCTTCGCCAACCGGGACTACTACGGTGCGTTGCTCTGCCTCGACGACGACGCGATCGGCAACGACGCCTGGGCCGATATGCACCATCTGCGCGGCGTCTGCTATTCGCTGCTCGACCGCCAGGCCGAGGCGGTG
>JBBRGR010000544.1:0-1770 GCA_038223815.1 Gemmatimonadales bacterium | reverse complement strand
CCTCGGCGCCCATGCCGCAGCTCGCCGAGTGGCGGCACTTCACTTCGATGAAGGCCACCAGGGAGCCGCGGCGGGCGATGAGGTCGAGGTCATGCCGGCCGAGGCGAAAGCGATGGGCCTCGACCCGCCAGCCGTGGCGGGTGAGCCAGCGACCAGCGACGAGCTCCGCCTCCCAGCCGTCGCGATGGCGGGGATCGGTCCAGAGGTCCGGGGAGCGGCGGGGGGGTGGCATGCGGACAACATCACGCAGGCGAGTGGAGGTCAGCGGTACAGAGGAGTGCGGAGGGGGACAAAAAACCGATGATCGATGATCGATCATCGATGATCGATCATCGACTATACGTATTCGTCCAGCTGATGCACCCCGATCATCACGTCGCGCGGCTTGCTGCCATTCGGCGGACCGAGGATGCCAGCGTCGTGCAATTGGTCGATGATCCGTGCCGCCCGCCCGTAGCCGATGCCGAGGCGACGCTGCAGCAGCGAGGTGCTGCCGCCCTGATGCTGGAGGCAGAGTTCGGCCGCCTGCTTGAAGAGTGCGTCGTGATCGCCCTCATCGACGCCGCCGCCCTCCTCCCCTTCCCCGGCGTGTGCGCGCACCAGCTCGAGGATGTCGTGCTCCTCACCGCCGTGGGCGACGACATCGCGCTGGGCCGCATACCAGGCCATCGCCCGTTCCGTCTCGTCGGTGCTGATGTAAGCGCCCTGAATCCGCTGCGGCTCGTTGCGCCCAGGTGGCAGGAAGAGCATGTCGCCGTTGCCGAGCAGGGCCTCGGCACCGTTCTGGTCGAGGATGGTGCGCGAGTCGACCTTGCTCGCCACCCGGAAGGCGATGCGTGACGGGAAGTTCGCCTTGATCAGGCCGGTGAGGACGTTCACACTGGGGCGCTGCGTCGCGAGAATCAGATGGATCCCGATCGCGCGCGCTTTCTGCGCCAGCATGGCCAGCGGCCGCTCCACCTCGGCCTGCACCGTCATCATGAGGTCGGCCAGCTCGTCGACGATCAGCACGATCATCGGGAGTTCGCCCTCGGTGTACGTGTCGTTCCACGGCTCGCCGGGCGGCGTGTCCGGCGCCTCCTTCGCGATCGTGGTGAGCGAGGGCTTGGCCGACGCCGGGTTCTTCAGCGGCTTGCCGTCACGCACCTTCTTGTTGAAGTCGAGCAGCTGCCGTGCGCCGTTGGCATGGAGCAACGCATAGCGGCGATTCATCTCGTACACTGCCCACTTCAGCAGCGTGGCGGCGTCGTTGTTGTCGGTGACGACCTTGTGCCGCAGGTGCGGCAGGTCGTTGTACATCGAGAGCTCGACCATCTTCGGATCGACCATCAGCAGGCGCAGCTCACGCGGCGTGTAGCGATAGATGAGCGACGTCACAATGGTGTTGATCGCGACCGACTTGCCGGAGCCGGTCGCGCCGGCCACCAGCAAGTGCGGCATCTTGGCGAGGTCGGCCACCACGGGCTTCCCCTCGACGTCGCGCCCGATCGCGATCGGCAACAGCGCCGTGGCACTGCGCCACGCCTCGCTCGCCAGCAACTCGCGCAGCGTGACCATGCGCGGTGACGGATTGGGGATCTCGACCCCGACTGCCCCGCGCCCCGGGATTGGTGCGACGCGCAGCGAGTGCGCCCGCATGGTGATCGCGAGGTCGTCGGCGAGCGCGACGATGCGCCCGGCCTTCACCCCCGCGGCCGGGACGACCTCGAACTGGGACACGGTCGGCCCACTGGTGATGCCGGCCAGCGTGCCTTCCACCTTGAATGTCTT
>JBBRGR010000543.1:0-1787 GCA_038223815.1 Gemmatimonadales bacterium | reverse complement strand
TCGGTGACGATCAGTGTTGGCATGGCGATGTTCGCCAACCAGCAGATCGACCGGCTGTTGCTGGATGCCGATCGCGCCCTGTATTCGGCGAAGCAGACGGGGCGCAATCGTATCGTGCTGGCGGAACGGTCTCGCACGCCTGTGCCGCTATCGTGACGGTTTGTGGCCCCAGTCATCACCGGTCGCGCGTTGATGGCCGCACCGCGCGAACGGTGGTGATGTTCAGACCAGCGCAGGTACCGACGCCGTCAGCGCCTGTCCGAGATCAGCCACGAGATCCGGCAGATCCTCGATCCCGACGGACAGCCTGATCAGGTCCGGTGTCACGCCCGCTGCCAGACGTTCACCCTCGGAGAGTTGCTCATGCGTGGTGGACCACGGGTGAATCACGAGACTCTTGGCATCGCCGACGTTCGCCACCAGCGAAAAGAGCTTCAGCTGCTTGATGACGCCATGCGCGGCCGTCTCCTGCTCGTCGACCGTGGCATCTTCACCGGCATTTACGCCGAAGGTGAGCATGCCGCCGAAGCCACCCGTCAGGTACTTCCGAGCCAGCGCATGTGAGGGATGTGACGCGAGCCCGGGATATTGCACCCACGCCACCGACGGATGGCTCTCGAGATACTCCGCCACGGCCAGCGCATTCTCGACATGGCGCTGCAGGCGGAGATGGAGCGTCTCGAGCCCCTGCAGAAGGAGAAAGGCATTGAATGGTGACAGCGCGGCACCGATGTCACGCAGCAGCAGCACTCGCAAACGCAGCGCGAACGCTGCGTTCACGGGTCCGGCGCCGAGGTCCACCGCGCCGAAGGCATCGGCGAACACGAGACCGTGATATGCCGCTTCCGGGGTGTCATACAATGACCTGAAGCGCGGTGCATTCTTCCAGTCGAAGCGGCCTCCATCGACCACCACGCCGCCGATCGCCGTACCATGTCCGCCGATCCACTTCGTTGCCGAGTGAAGCACGATGTCAGCGCCATGCTCCAGCGGGCGGCAGAGAATCGGCGTGCCGAAGGTGTTGTCCACTACCAGCGGGACACCGGCGGCGTGCGCCACGGCGGCGAGCCCCTCGAAGTCGGGAACATCGAGCTTCGGGTTGCCGATCGTCTCGACGTAGACGGCGCGCGTCCGCGGGGTGATCGCACTGGCGAATGCGGCGGGTCCGTGTGCGAGATCGACGAACCTCGTCGTGATGCCGAGTCGCGGCAAGGTGTGCGCGAGCAGTGCGTAAGTACCGCCGTAGAGCGATGTGGAGGCCACGATCTCATCGCCGGCTTGCGCGAGGTTGAGCAACGCGAGCGTCTGCGCCGCCTGCCCGCTCGCCGTGGCCACGGCGGCCACACCACCCTCGAGTGCTGCGATCCGCCGCTCGAAGACATCGGTGGTGGGATTCATCATGCGTGTGTAGATGTTGCCGAACGCCCGCAAGCCGAAGAGGTCAGCGGCATGATTCGGGTCATCGAACACGTACGAAGTGGTGGCGTAGATCGGCACCGCGCGCGCATTGGTCGCGGCGTCGGGGTGTTCCTGCCCGGTATGCACGGCCCGCGTGCCAAGGCCAAGGCGAGGAGTGGTGGAACCGGCAGCAGTGGTCGTCATGAGTGCCTCTGAAGCGAGGATTGCTGCCGCCCGGTCGGCGCGTGCATGCGGGAAGCACCTGCGTGGAGCAGGAAAACCCACATACGACAAGGCCCGGCAAGCTGGAGGCCGCCGGGCACTCGCGTTTTAGCTCCTTCTTTTACGTGGCGGCAAGAGGCGGCAAAAGACCACGGGTGTTCGGTTGT
>JBBRGR010000542.1:0-1788 GCA_038223815.1 Gemmatimonadales bacterium | reverse complement strand
GTCGGGGTGGGGATCGCGCAGCATCGGCACCAGGAAGTCGCGGCGGGCGCTGCGCGCCAGTGACTTGCGCTCGCCGAGGCTGAGCGGCCGGCCGCGCGGCCGCAACGGGCGCTCGGGCGCCAGCGCCGCCTCGAGCTCGTGCTCGGTGGCGGTCGGCGGCGAGGCATCGAGGAACAGCCGGGCCACCGAACCGAGCTCGGCCGCCCGGGCCGCGATGTACAGGTCCTGGCGCGCCGCGTACGGCAGCGGGTCCATCACCACCGCGTGGGCCAGGCACTCGACCGCCGCCTGCGCGTCGGCGTCATCGGTCCGCGCCACGTGTCGGAGCAGGTCGGCGAGTACGGATACCCACGCCTCCGGCGCCCCCCGAGCCAGCAGGTCGGCCAGGGCGAAGCGGCGTAAGCCCGGGTCTCGAATAGCCTTCAGGCGATGGATCAGTGCCGGGACGTCGAGCACGGACACGTCGAGATCATGCCACGTAGCCGTGCGCAGGTTGCCGCGATGTCGCGCTGCGTGATACCCAGGATGGACGGGGTTTTCGGTAGTCCGCCCCGTCCGCCGGGGCGGTTACCGGTCCGTCCATCCCTCGAGGTGCCCATGTCCGAGCCCCGGATCATCAAGCGGTACGCCAACCGCAAGCTGTACGACACGCAGCACAGTCGCTACGTCACGCTCGAACAGATCTCCGAGATGATCCGCATCGGCGACGAAGTGAAGATCGTCGACAACAAGACCAAGGAGGACCTCACGTCGGTCACCCTGGCGCAGATCATCTTCGAAGAGGAGAAGAAGCAGCGAAGCTTCCTCCCGCTGACCGCGATGCGCAACATCATCCAGAACGGTGGCGAGTGGTTCGCCGAGGCGCAGCGCCGGGTGACCAGCATCCTGCCGTTCAAGGCGGCCGAGGATGGCCACAAGCACGGCGAGGGCGAGGAGGTGACCCCCGAGGTCGAGCCCGATTCGGTCGAGGTCCTCGAGCACGAGACCTACGGCGGGGTCCCGCGCAAGCAACGCGATGAGCTGCTGGCGCTGCGGCGGATCAAGGACTGGGTCGCGCAGAGCCAGAAGGCGCTCGACGACTGGCAGAAGGGCGTCGACGGCAAGATCCGTCACGCGGTCGAGACGATCTCGCCGTTCGCCGGCCTGCAGAAGGACGTCAAGCACCTCGCCGATCGGATCGCCGAGCTCGAGAGCAAGCTGGCGGAGATCCCGCACGGCGAGCCCGACCCGCGCGACGGCAAGTCGTAGCTCGCAGGCCTCGACCTGGGGGCCTGTGCCCGGCCGGCCTGGCCGCGGCCACCCCGGCCATCTCGCGAAGTTGGCGGGATCCGTGGAGTCCGCTAGCATCCGGACCGCCCGGTCCCGTGGCCCGGGCAATGCAACCGCAGGAGGATCCCATGAAGACGCTCTCCACTATCCTGTTCGCGCTCACCTGCACCGCCCTCGCCGCCTGCGGCGGAGACGACGGCGGCGGCGGCGACGAAGCTCCCGACGCCGGACCCGCTTCGATCAGCTCGGTGAGCTGCGCCGGCGCCACCCTGGCCGCCACCGTGACTACCTCGGGCTTCGCCTACTCGCCGCAGAGCAGCACGATCTCGGTCGGCGGCATCGTCCGCTTCGATCCGACCGCCACCCACGACGTCAACGGCGAGGGCTTCGACGTCCCGCTCGGCGGCGACGGCTGCTTCCAGTTCAACGCCGCCGGCACGTTCGCGTTCCTCTGCACGCCGCACGGCTTCACCGGCAGCATCATCGTTCAGTAAGAAGCTCGCCCAGGGGGGGCTGGCC
>JBBRGR010000541.1:0-1793 GCA_038223815.1 Gemmatimonadales bacterium | reverse complement strand
CTCCGGCGGCGACGCGACCGACCTCCGCGAATGGATCGCACGGTCGTGGCTGCAATGCGTCAGCGACGACGACCCCGATCGCCGCGACGGCTTCGGCCTCGCTACCATCGGCGTGTGGCCCGAGGAGACAACATCCCCGTGAGAACCCCATCCGCTGCGATGCCCGCCAGCCTGGACCCGCGCGCGCCCGACGGTTTCACCGTCCTCCACCGCACCTTCCGCATCATCACGCCGATGCACGGCGGCGGCGTGACGAGCAAGGAGTCGGCGAAGCCCCACGATCGGGTCACGCCGATCCGCGTCGCCTCGATCCGCGGCCAACTGCGCTTCTGGTGGCGTGCCTGTGGGCGCCACGAACCGATCAAAGATGCCGCGCATCTTCACCGCCTCGAGGCCGCGATCTGGGGCTCGACCACACAGCCCTCGCCGACCACCATCCGCGTGCTGCACACCACCGCTCCCCCCCGAAGCGTGGACGTGTTCACGATGGACCCTCGCGGTCGCTACTCGCCCGCGCCCGGCATGCGAGAGGTCGCATACGGGGCTTTCCCTCTCAAGCCACGCGACGGCTCCGGAGAGCGCCCCGGCACCCTGCACGACTTCAGCGCTTCCACGTTCACCCTCGAGATCCAGTGCCGCGACGAGCACATCGAAGACATCGAGCACGCCATCGTCGCGTGGACCCTCTTCGGCGGCCTCGGCGGTCGAACCCGCCGCGGCTTCGGTGCAGTGGAATTGCAGCAACCCGCCATCGGCGGTGACCTCGACGCCAGGCCCCTGCAGATTCCGGCGCCGGGCGAGTTCCTCGCACGCATCGCACCCCGCCACACGCTCCCTGGCCTCCCGACCCTCGTGGGCGCAAAGCTCAGGCTCAGCCGCACATCGCACCGCACCTCTGAATTGGCATGGAAGAACGGCCTGGGCGTCCTTCAGGCGCTCCGCCAGCAGCCGGGCCTGGGCCGCAACCCAGGAGACTCCGGGACCCATCGCCCCGGCCGGAGCCGCTGGCCGGAGCCCGACGCGATCCGCTCGGTGCTCGCAAAGCGCGGAGCCAGTTATGCACACAAGATCCTCTGCTCAATCCGCAAGTTCCCACGCGCGGCGTTTGGCCTCCCCGTCATCTTTCACTTCAGCACGAACGGCGATCCCGTGGACACCACGCTCCGCCCGCACGACCATGAGCGCCTCGCATCTCCGCTGATCCTGCGCCCGCTCGCGCAAGGCTCAGACTATCGAGCGCTGGCGCTGATACTGCAGGGCACCGCCCTGTCCCAGGCGCTCACGCTCGTGGCAAAGAATGGCCAGGCCCACGCGGTTCAGGCCCAGCTCACCGCGACCGAGGCCACACAGATTACCCCTCTCCGCGGCTGCACCGACCCCCTCGACGCCTTCCTCGCTCATTTTGAAGAGTCCGCCCCATGAACACCCGGCTCACCCTCATCCACGCACTGACCCCATTGCACGCGGGCACCGGCCACGCCGTCGGCGCGATCGACTTGCCGATCGCCCGCGAGCGTCCGACCGGGATCCCACTCCTTCCCGGCTCATCGCTCAAGGGCGCCCTCCGGGCCCGTAGCGAGGGCGAGCACAAACATGCGCTCTTCGGCCCCGAAACCACCAACGCCAGCGATCACGCCGGTGCCGTCCAGTTCGCGGACGCTCAGCTCCTCCTCCTGCCGATCCGTAGCCTGTGGGGCACCTTCGCCTGGGTCAGTTCACCCTACCTGCTGCAGCGCTTCCTCCGCGACCTCAAGGAGGCCGGGGTCCAGCTCGCCGCCCCGGACGCCCCCACC
>JBBRGR010000540.1:0-1801 GCA_038223815.1 Gemmatimonadales bacterium | reverse complement strand
ATGACCTGGGCTGCGCTTCACGGGCGCCGCTGGAGCGGCTACAGCTTCCGTGGGAGCAACGGGCACGTCGGGAGTCATGGGTTCCATACAGATTGATGGGCGCCTTCGTTTCGGTAGCACGACCCGGATCGGCGCGTCAGATACAGCGATGCGCCGCGCACACACCCATGGGTGCGACGCGGCTGCGTGACAACAACGAAACAGTAATCCCTAATGACGAAAAAGCAAGGTGTCACCGATGGCTCCGCGCAGCGCCAAGCTGCAGAGTCTGAGCAAGCAAGATTTACCATCAAAGAGACATTGAAGTGACATCATTGCCATTGCAAGGCGTCAAGGTGCTTGACTTAAGCCGAATTCTCGCCGGTCCGCTCTGCACGATGCTGCTCGGAGACCTGGGCGCGGACGTCATCAAGGTCGAGCGGCCCGGTCGTGGAGACGACACGCGTGGATGGGGGCCGCCCTTCGATCAGCGGGGCGAGTCTGCCTACTTCCTGAGCTGCAACCGAAACAAGCGCTCGCTCACGGCCCATCTCGCCGACCTTGGTGATCTGCGACTCGTCAGCGAGCTCGCGAGTGCTGCCGATGTCGTCGTCGACAATTTTCTCCCCGGTGCACTCGCTCGTCTCGGTCTTGATGCCGATCAGATGCTGGCGCAATATGATGACCTCGTATGGTGCTCCATCGGCGGATTTCCCGACCAGCCCATGCGCCCCGGATACGACTTTTCCGTACAGGCGGAGTCGGGGTGGATGAGCGTTACTGGCGAGCCAGAGGGACGACCGTTGCGGACCGCCGTGGCCCTGATCGATGTGTTGACCGGCAAGGATGCGGCGATCGCGATCCTCGCGGCGCTGGTTGGGCGCGAGCGTCGCAGCGCGGTCCAGCGACGGCTCACCGTCACGCTGGCCGGCACCGCCGTTGCGGCGCTCGCCAATGTGGCGCAGAACGCCCTCGTCTCCGGACAGGATGCGGCGCGGTGGGGAAATGCACACGCCAACCTCGTGCCGTATCAGCTCTTCGACACCGCCGACCGTCCGATCGTGATCGCGGTCGGCAGCGATACGCAGTGGGCCGCGTTCGCCGCGATGCTCGGTGATCCGGCGCTGTCGGCAGACGCACGGCTCGCCACCAACGCCGGGCGGGTCGTCAATCGCGATTCGTGCGTGAGCGCCGTTCAAAAAGTGTTGCTGACGGCTGGCTCCGCCGAGTGGACCGGCCGGTGCCAGCGCGTCGGAGTACCAGTCGGTGAAGTGCGCACCGTGCTGGAGGCGCTGGCGCGGGTGGCGGCCTCGCCGCTGACCGGCGTGCCGTCCAGCGTAGGCGGTTCGGTCCACCGTCCCCCGCCACTGCTCGGCGAACACTCGGCGGAGATCCGCGCGCACGGCTGGGGCTGAGCGGGCAGCGATCTCGTGAGTATCGGTCGCACCCGGGCGATTCGACACCATCGCGCCCGCAATTCGTGACGCGTGGGCCGGTGTGTCGTCTCCATTGTGCCATGGGAACACTCGTCATGCCGGACCGGATGTTGTGGGGGGGCTCATACGGTGGTTATCGTGCCGTCGTGCAAACTCCCTCTCAAACACTCCCGGCCGACATCGCCGAGCAGGCGGATGTCGATGCGAAATCAATCTCCCGCGTGCTGGCGGGCGATCGTGAAGCATTCGCCGTCCTGGTGACCAAGTACAGCGACGCGTTGTATCGACATGCATTGAACATGACCGGAAGCCCTGATGTCGCCGAGGACATCATGCAGGCGTCCTTCATCAAGGCGTTCTCACATCTTGGTGAAGTGCGTGGCCGG
>JBBRGR010000539.1:0-1816 GCA_038223815.1 Gemmatimonadales bacterium | reverse complement strand
CCGGGGATGTAGATCCCAGGCTCGTTGGAGAAGGTCATGCCGGCTTCCAGCGGGAGCATGTTGCCCTTCACGAGATACGGCCACTCGTGGCCATCCATGCCCATGCCGTGTCCCACGCGGTGCGTGAAGTACTTGTATCCGGGGCCGAATCCGGCATCGACGATCACCGTGCGGGCCGCGGCATCGACATCCTGGCAGGGCACGCGCGGGCGTGCTGCAGCCAGTGCGGCCGTCTGCGCGCGCAGCTCGATCTCGAAGACGTCCCGCATGCGCTGTGTCGCCCGTCCGATCACGAAGGTGCGGGAGATGTCGGACACGTATCCCTCCACCTTGCAGCCGCCGTCGATCAGCACGATGGTCCCTTCGCGCACCACCTGCGGCTTGGCCGAGCCGTGCGGCAGCGCGGAGAATTCACCGACCTGCACGCTCGCGCTCCCCTCGAAACCGAGTTGCCGGTGCGCCAGGCGGATCAACTCCTGGAACTGGGTCTGCGTCATGCCGTCGGTGAGCCCCTTGTAGGCGGCTTCATATGCCGCGAGCGTCACGCTGCTGGCATGTTGCATCAGCGCGATCTCGTGCGCGTCCTTCACCATGCGGCACCCAGCCGTGATCGGCGTGCCGCTGGTGAAGCGGCCACCCGGCAGCGCCTTGTCCATTCCTTCACCGAAGACGAAACGTGTCGTTTCCTCGGTGCCCACAGTGGCGGTGGCCAGCTTGCGGTCGCGCAGTCCTTTGGCGATCATCGCGAACGGATCCTCGTCTTCTTCCCAGGCATACACCTGCGCATCCTGCCCGAGGGGCCCGGCGTGCGCCTGCTCCATCGCCCGTTCTTCCTCGAACTTCGGCGTGACGAGGAATGCGCTGCCTCGCACCGGGATCACCGCCGCCAGCAGGCGCTCGCTGACGCCCCACTTGATGCCGGTGAAGTACTCCATCGACGTACCACCGGTGAGCACGAGGGCATCCATCTTTTGCGCGCGCATCAGCCCCTTCGCTTTGTCGATGCGGACACGGCGCTCGCCAACGCTGATCGGGATGACGTCCGCCGTCATTGGCCGCAGTGCGCGTATCGACGCGGGAAGGGCGGCGGCGTCGCCGGAGATGGCACGATCCTGGCGCGTGAAACGCACGCCGAGGGCGCTGGCAGTCAGCGCGGCGGAGGAAGCAGCGACGAAGTGGCGACGCGAGGACATGGGCGGGGCTGGGAAAGGTGAGTCACGATCGGTGGCGGACGCCGGCTCCGCCCCTTCACGAGAATATGTCGCCCGATCACGAGGGACGCACCAGCAGCCACCGCGAGTCCCGGCACAGCGGTGGTGGGACACATCAGGTAGATTCCCGATGGGGCGAGAAACAGCGATGCCGTGCGTGCTCGTTCTTGATCCGGAGGCGCTGTCATCCGGTGACCGGGTCTGGGCGCCCGACGCGTGCGCCCGTCGTGGAGGAGCACTGCTGGCGCGTGCACTGACTGCGAGGGAGAGAGATTGTGCTGATGACGCGGTCGCGGGTACTGATGCTCTTTACGATGTTGAGCCTGAACGGCTGCGGCAGTGCGGACGCAGGCCCGACGGTCGTCGTCGAGCCGCCGCCGTCCCCCGTCACGCTGCAGCCGGGGACCAGTGTACTGCCGCAGCTCCGCATCACCACGGCGAACGGTGCCGCGATCGTATCGAAGGACATCTACCTCACGGGTAACGCGACGCTGGCCGATTCGAACGGCCGGTTTCTCGCCGACGTCGCGACCGAGATCAAGGGACGCGGCAACTCGACCTGGACCCTGTTCCCGAAGAAACCGTATCGGCTGAAGCTCGCCACC
>JBBRGR010000538.1:0-1818 GCA_038223815.1 Gemmatimonadales bacterium | reverse complement strand
TGTCACCCGTCAGGATGAAGGAGGAACTGCGGGTGATCTGGACCGATGCCGGGATGAAGGCCACCGTGATGCCGACCGAGGCGCTCTGCCCCTCGCTGGTGGCGCTGATCGTGGTGGTGCCGACCCCGACGGCGGTGACGGTGCCACCGTTGACGGTCGCCACGGTCGGGGACGTTGAGTTCCAGACGATGGTGCGGCCGCTCAGGGCGTTGTTCGCGGCGTCTCGCAGGACGGCGGTCAGCAGCGCCGTCGCCCCCGGAGCGATCGGACCGGTCGGTGTCCCGCTCAGGGTCACCGTGGCAACGGCGGCCGGCGGCGGCGGCGGAGGGTTCGGGGTGGTCGGGCCGCTGCTGCCACACGCGGTCAGGAGGAGGGCTAGACCGAGGGTGGTCGGGCGAATCATGGTCGGGTACATTCGGCGCCTCGTGGAGGTGGGGACACCCCATGACGCGCGAAGCCCGGGGCAAAAGGCTCATCCCCCATCCCCCTGTCCTCGGTCCTCCTATATTCCCCCCCTTCCACCCACTCCGAGCCCCCTGCATGCGCTTCCGCCTCACTCTGCTCACGATTGTGCTCGCTGCCCCGATCGCGGCCCAGGGCCGTTACCCGGCCTACGACTTCGCCGCGTACCCGCCCTACCGCACCGCGGTACCGAATCCTGAGCAGCTCCTCGGCCATCCCATCGGCGCGCGCCACACGATGTACCATGAGCAGCAAGGTGTGCTCGATTCCCTGATTGCCGTGGCGGGCGACCGGGTCCGCACCGAGGTGACGGGGCGGACCGCCGAGGGGAAGGTGATGCGGGTGTTGATCATCTCCTCGCCCGCCAACATCGCGCGGCTTGAGGCGATCCGTGCCGATATCGCGCGCCTGACGGATCCGCGGCAACTGACCAGGACACAGGCCACGGAGCTGGCGAAAACGACGCCCGCCGTGGTGATCCTCTCGCACTCGATTCACGGCAATGAGCCCGCCGGCTTCGAGACCGCGATGATGACGGCGTGGACGCTGCTCGCTTCGGAGTCGCCGCAGGTGAAGGCGATCCTCGAGAACACCGTGACCATCATCAATCCGTCGCAGAACCCCGATGGCCATGAGCGGTTCGCGGCGTGGAGCAATTCCGTCGCCATTGGCAGCGACGACCCGGCCGCGCTCGAGGCCGGCGAGCCATGGAGCATCCAGGGTCGGTTCAACCATTATCGCTTCGACATGAATCGCGATTTGATTGCGATGTCGCAGGCCGAGACGCGCGCGACGGCCGCGCTGGTGCTGCGCTGGCGGCCGCAGGTGTTTGTGGACCTCCACAGCACGACGGCGCAGTACTTCTTTCCGCCCGCTGCCGCGCCGATCAACCAGAACCTTCCCGCCTCGAGCATCGCATGGCTGGAAGCGTTCGGACGCAACAACGCCGCGGCCTTCGACCGTCAAGGATGGCCCTACTTCGTGCGTGACGTGTTCGACCTCCACTACGCGGGGTATTGGGACACCTGGCCCTCGCTCCTCGGCGCGACGGGGATGACGTTCGAGACCGATGGCGGACCGAAGCTGAGCATCCGGAAGGGCGACGGCACCATCACCACCTTCCGCGACGGCATCGCCCACCATTTCGTCGCGTCGATGACGACGCTTGCCACGCTCGCGACCAATCGCGAAGCGCGGCTCATGGACTTCCACGATTTCCATGCAACCGCGATGACGCCGCCCACGTCGATGCGGCGGGTGGTGATCGAACCCGGCGCCGATCCGGCACGGACTCGGGAGGTGATCGACCTGCTGGCGTTCCAGGGGATCGAGGTGTCGATGTTGACGGCACCGTGG
>JBBRGR010000537.1:0-1830 GCA_038223815.1 Gemmatimonadales bacterium | reverse complement strand
AAGGTTTTCGATCGGATTGCGGTCCAGCCGGGCTTCCGCTTCCTCGGCCACGTCGAGGTCGGCGAGGATGTCTCGATCGATGAGCTGCGTGCCCACTACGACGCGGTCATCTGCACGGTCGGCGCGCGGACCGATCGCCCGCTGGGGATCCCCGGCGAGCATCTGGTCGGCAGCCATGCGGCCACGGAGCTGGTCGGCTGGTACAACGGCCACCCGGACTACGCCGAGCTGCAGTTCGACCTCTCGCAGGAGGCGGTCGCGATCGTGGGCATCGGCAACGTGGCGATGGACGTCATCCGCATCCTTGCCAAGTCCCCCGATGAACTCGCGACCACCGATCTCGCGGCCCACGCCCTGGCGGCACTCCGCGACTCCGCCGTCCGCGACATCCACGTGATTGCGCGGCGCGGTGTGGTCCAGGCAGCGTGCACCACCCCGGAACTTCGCGAATTGGGTCAGCTGGAGGGCGTGGACGTGATCGTCCCCAGGGGCGCGCTCGACCTCGACCCGGCGAGCGCGGCGGTCCTGGCCGCGACGGAAGACCGCACCATCGAGAAGAACCTGGCGGTCTTTCGCGAGTGGGCCGCACGCCCGCTGACCGGCGCGGCGAAGCGGATCCACTTCCACTTCACGACCGCACCTGTCGCGTTGCACGGGACCCACCGGGTCGAAGCGATCGAGGTCGAACGCAATCGACTCGAGGCCGATGAGCGGGGTGGCGTGCGGGCCGTGGCGAGTGGGGAGCGTCAGCGGTTGCCGGTCGGCTTGGTCTTCCGCTCGGTGGGCTACCGTGGCGTCCCGATGCTCGGGCTCCCCTTCGACGACCGGCGCGGCATCATCCCCAATCATCTGGGGCGGGTGACCGACGCGCCCGAGAGCCAGGCGGCGATCGCCGGCCTCTACGTGGCAGGGTGGATCAAGCGCGGCCCCCAGGGAGTGATCGGGACCAACAAGTCCTGCGCCGCCGAGACGGTGACCCAACTGCTGACCGATCATGCGATGGGCGCGCTCCCGCATGCCCTCGGGAGTTCCGACGATCTCGATGGGTTGCTGGCGTCACGGGGCGTGCGGGTGACCGACTGGGCGGCGTGGCAGCGGATTGACGCCGCAGAACAGGCGCGCGGGGCGCCGGCGGGCCGGCCCCGGGAGAAGATTGTCTCGGTGACGGAAATGCTGGACCTTCTCGGGGTATAGTTCACCATGGCACTCAAGATCTACACCCGAACCGGCGACGCCGGCGAAACAGGGCTCTTCGGCGGCGGCCGCGTCGCGAAGGACCATCCCCGCGTCTCCTCCTACGGCGACGTCGACGAACTGAACTCGTCCCTCGGCCTGGTCCGTGCGACGGCCCCAACCGACTTCCATGACCCGCTCTTCGAGACAATCCAGCGCGATCTCTTCGCGATCGGCGGCCACTTGGCCACGCCCGATCCGGATCGCGTGCGGGCGGCCCTGGCCAAGGCGGAGCTCTCGCCATCCCGGATCGATCTCTTCGAGCACACGATGGATGCCGCCGACGAGGAGCTCGCGCCACTCACGGCGTTCATTCTGCCCGGCGGATCCCCCAAGGCGGCAGCGCTGCATCTGGCGCGCACCATCTGCCGTCGTGCGGAACGGAGCGTGGTCCATCTGGCGGCGACCGATGAAGTCCCCGAACTCTTCGTGGTCTACCTGAATCGTCTCTCCGATCTGCTCTTCACTCTGGCCCGCTCGGCGAACCATCAGGCCGGGATCGGAGATGTGACCTGGTAGCGACGACCACGGTCCGACACCGTGCGGGGAGCTATCCGGTCCTGGTCGGCGCGGGCGCGTTCGGGCAGGTGCGGTCGC
>JBBRGR010000536.1:0-1831 GCA_038223815.1 Gemmatimonadales bacterium | reverse complement strand
CGGTCAGGTCGATCACGAAGCTTGCCTCGGGGTTCTGCTGCGCGTCGGCGAGCCAGTCGCTCAGGCCGCGGACAGCTGCGGGCTCGAGCTCGCCCTCGACCACGGCGCGATAGACGCTTCCGCCGCGATCCAGGTCGGGCTCGAGTGACAGTTCGTATGGCACCGGAGCGAGACTCATGCCGCCCAATGAACCGCTCCTAAAGACGCGTCGGTTAGGGTCGTCACCATGACGCAGGAACCGTCTCTTCGCGCCCGCCGCGAGGCTGTCGTCCGCGAGCACATGGAGTCCGAGAACCGCCACGAGTTCGACCTCACGATGGCGACCTTCGGGCGCCCGCGCTATGAGATCGTGCCGACCGGCGAGGTGTACGACGGGGAGGAGGAGGTGGCGCGCTACTTCGCCGAGTCGCGCGCCGCGTTCCCCGACCAGCGCAACGAGCTGATCGGGATGCACCATGCGGACGATGCAGTGATCGTCGAGTTCCAGCTGCTCGGCACGCACCTCGGCAGCCTGCGCGGAATCCCGCCGACGGGTCGCGAGTTCACCTGCCGCTCGCTCGCGGTCTTCGAGTTCGAGGGCGAGGGAATCGTGTGCGAGCGCGTGTACTTCGACCTGCTGACGATCCTCGGCCAGCTCGGCATCGGCGGGCCGTCCCCGGTCAGTCCCGAGTGATCAGCGTGCCCACGCGCCGCGGCTCAGCCGACAGGCCGCTGCTGCCGGCTGGCTCGAACATCACGTCGTAGCGCCCAGGCGGCGGGGCGAGCAGGTCGAACCGGGCCGGAACGTCGGGTGACACGGTTGTCGTGCGGCCGAGCAGCGGGATGGTGACGATCCCGCCTTCCTTGGACGGGACCGTCAGGACGACGTGCTGTCCGGTAGGCGCCGCCTTCACCCGCGGAAGCCCAGACTCGCGCGGCGCGAAGGTCAGGGTGCGCGGCTGCGTGGGCGCGGCCGGCGCCGCCGGGACGGGCGCGATCGCGGGCTCCGGGTCGTTTTGCCTGGGCGACACGGCGGCGGCCAGCGCGGTGAGTCCGAGCACGAGTGCGAACAGCAGGATGGCCCTTCGGAGGTGCACGGAGGGTGATGGTAGGCCCGCATAGACGAAATGCTGATTCAAGCCGCCTGCGTCAGGGGTCGATAAGAGGCGCAATAAGAGTCAGGGCCGCGGTGCAAAGGCAAACTCGTCGTGAGGCGAGGACGCAAAGCTCCGGGGCTCCAATGGGGGGGCTCACCCCGCTGGAGCCGGCCGCGCTGCCACCGACCAGTGGCTGCCGAGGTGTCTGATCAGACCACAGGCTCCTAAGGAGGAGTACACATGCTGCGGAAGCTTTCCCAGCGGATCAACAGCGAGGAGAAGGGCTTTACGCTCATCGAGCTCCTCGTGGTGATCCTCATCATCGGCATTCTTGCCGCCATTGCACTGCCGGCCTTCCTCGGCCAGCAGAAGAAGGGTCAGGACGCGGAGGCCAAGTCCAACGCGCGTAACGCCGTCTCGCAGGTCGAGTCGTGCGCGGCTGACTCAGCGAACAACAGCTACACGAACTGCCTGACCGCCGCTCAGCTCGGCAGCACCGGCCTCAACATTGTCTCCGTGGCTCCGGCCGCCGGTGGCGAGATTCAGGTCACGGCCCAGGGTGGCGGCACCGGTTACACGGTGACGGCCAAGTCCAGCTCGAACGCCACGTTCAGCATCATCAAGGACCCGACCTCGGGCATCAGCACGCGCACGTGCACCCCGGTTGGCGGCGGCTGCAAGACCGGCGGCATCTGGTAGTCCAGGCCCCCGATCGAAGTTCCGCCGAAGGGCGGGCCGGCAACGGCCCGCCCTTC
>JBBRGR010000535.1:0-1838 GCA_038223815.1 Gemmatimonadales bacterium | reverse complement strand
GACCCGACGCCAATTCGGACTCTTCCGCCGCGACATGCGGCCGCAGTCTGGGGGACCCGAGCCGCACTTTCATCGGACCTTCTCGGAGTCGTTCTACATTCTCAGCGGCACGGTTCGGCTCTACAACGGCGAGCATTGGCTGGAGGCCACCACGGGCGACTTCCTGTACGTGCCCAAGGGCGGCATTCATGCGTTCAGCCACGACGCTGACCAGCCTGCCTCAATGTTGGTCCTGTTCGCTCCCGGGACACCGCGCGAGCGCTTTTTCCAGGAAATGGACGCGATCCGGGACTCCGGCCGAAAGCTCAGCCCGGAGCGGTGGACGCAGGTGCTCGCGAAACACGACCAGTACATGGTTTGAGCGCCGTCGGAGGGGACGTCGGCCGAGGCCCAACGCGGCGAAGTGGTCGAGCAGCTCCTCCTTCGAGGGCCGCGCGTAGTCGAGATCAAACTTGCCGGCGTAGATGGGACCGCTCAAGGCATGGACCTGGTCTGGCGCCAGCGAGGCGGAGAGGTCCGCCGACGCACACAGGACCGATGCATCGCGATGCTCCGCCGAGGCGAAGAAGACCATCGTGTTCGAGCACGTGGTGATGATGTTCTCCCACCATTGCGTCGGCGGCAGGGCAAAGTAGACGAGCGTCTCGCGATGCTCCGCCGAGGCGAAGATAGGCGATCGCGTCCCAGGCGCAGTTCGCGAAATAGGTTCGGCCGCGGGCGGTGACGCGGAACGGTGTCGCGACCGCCGAGAACGGGAAGGCCATGAGAATGCGCGCGGTGCCGGTGACCAGCGCAATGTGGCGTGCCGCCTCCAGCCCGCGAAGCACGTCGGTCGCCTCCTCGCGCCCGAGTGAGAACTCGGCCATCAGCTGCTCGACGACGGGCGGTGCCGCGTGCTCCAGGAAATGGTCGAACACGAACCTGCGAACGAGAGCGGGAAGCGTCTCCATGTCAGCGGTTTGAGTCGCCGGCGGGCTTCTGCTGCACGGTCCAGGCGTTGCCGTCGGGATCGTTGAAGAAGATGAAGGAGTTCCAGTCTCCGCCGGGCCCATCGGCCGCGACGCCGTCGTCGAAATGCTGGATCTCGCTGACCTCCACGCCCCGCTCAACCAGCTCCGCACGCGCCGCCTCGATGTCCGAGACAACCAGCTGTAGGCCCTTCAATGAGCCTGGCGCTGAGTCACCAAGTCCCGTACCGATGGAGATCGAGCACGCCGAGCCGCCGTAGGGTTGGTCGACGACTTTCTGGCTGATCTGCCCGCCGACGTTGAGCCGGTCACCCGGCAGCTGGCCAAGCGAGCCGCTCACCTGCGAGCCGATTACGGGCGAAGCTTGCGGCTGCCAGATGCGCTCGTGATGGCCACCGCCATCCACCTCAAGGCCGAGCGCGTCCTGACGACCGATGCCGGATGGCCGGATGTTGGAGTGTCGGTCGAGGTCGTCGGTACAAAGCTATCGAAATCGTGACCCACCTTTCGGTCATCGGAATCGAGTTGTTTTCGCCGGCGCGAAGCATTTGAAGGTTCTGCAGAAAGCCGGATAGCTCCCAAGTACCACCGAGCGTTCGGGCCGGCAGGGGTAGGATGGCGCCAGCCCGATCTGCCCACGGGCTACGGAGGGATTCTTGGGACGACTCGTCCTCTTCTTGCTGCTCGCCGCGGCCGTGCTGGTCGTAGCGCGTGCCTCGGCGCTATTCATCGTGCTTGCCGCGGTCGTTCTGGTGGTGCTCGCCTGGCGCAGGCCGGACGTACTGCGCCGCGTAACAGAGGATCCGCGACTGGCGGGATTGCCGGCGGTCCTGCGCGCGCCGCCGTTGCGCTTCGCCGCAATGGTCGCCG
>JBBRGR010000534.1:0-1838 GCA_038223815.1 Gemmatimonadales bacterium | reverse complement strand
GCCCGTTCGATCGCGGTCGGGACGGCTTCGTGCTCGCCGATGGTGCCGGCATGATGGTGCTCGAGGAGTATGAGCACGCCAACGCACGCGGCGCCACGATCCTCGGCGAGGTGATTGGCTACGGCGCCTCGGGAGATGCCTACCACATCACCTCGCCTCCGGGCGATGGTCATGGCGCCCGGCAGGCAATGGAGATGTGCCTCGAGAGCGGCAACATCGCGCTCGATGAAGTCGACTATATCAACGCCCACGGGACCTCGACGCCGCAGGGCGACATCGCGGAGACCACTGCGGTGAAGGCGGTCTTCGGGGAACATGCCCAGCGGCTGATGTTTGCCTCGACCAAGTCGATGACTGGGCACGCGCTCGGCGCGGCCGGCGCCATTGAGGCCGTCGTCTCGTTGCTTGTGGCCCGGACCGGGGAGATTCCGCCGACCATCAACCACGATGATCCGGATCCGGAGTGTGATCTCGACTGTGTGCCGAACGCGAGGCGGAGTCAGCGCGTCCGGGTGGCGCTTTCCAACTCCTTCGGCTTCGGTGGCCACAACGTGACCTTGGCGGTTCGAGCGCTCTGATGAACCGGTCCCCCGGGTCGACGACGCAGCCCCCCCGCGGTGAAGGCCGTCGGGGGGGCGCTGGCTTTTCGGGATGGCGGACCGTCCTCACCGCGACGATGCTGGCGACTGCCGGGGCCGCGGTGGCGGATCGCTGGTATGGCGGGATCCGGGAAGAGGTCCTCGTGCAATCGGTCCGCAGTGAAATCGTCACCACCGCTGTCGCGCTGCAATCCTCCCTGAGCACCAGAATGGGGATCCTGCGAGGCGCGGCCTCCTTCCTCAGTATGCACTGGAACCGGCCTGACCTCGAAATCGAGTTCGAGACCTACGTCAGCGCCCTGCTCCAGGAGAATCCCGGCGTGCGGACGGTGCAGTTCCTCCGGGATGGCATCATCGTGCATACGTGGCCGATGACCGGCAACGAGGCGGCAGTCGGTCGGTCGCTCCGTGACGACCCGCGGCTGATCCTGCGCGAGGACATCGCACGCGCCGTGGCGTCGCGCCGCATCACCCTCTCCGGCCCGCTCGAGCTCTACCAGGGAGGGGCTGGAATCGTGAGTCGTCTGGCCGTTCGCTCCACCACCGATTCAGTGCTCGGGGTGGCGGCGGTCGTCGTCGATCTCGCGCCCGTCCTGGCCGAGGCCGGAATTGCCACGGTGCCCGACCTCACCATCGCGCTGGTGGACTCGGCTGGCACACTGCTCGCCGGCGACGCGGGACTGGCCGCGAACTCGCGTGCCGCCCCGGTGCGGGCCCTGATCGAGTTGCCCGATCGTCAGTGGACGATCCTCGGCATTCCTACCGGCGGCTGGGACGCCACGCTCGCCGCGCGCCGGACCCCGATGCGCCTGGCCCTCGGGGGCCTGATCCTGCTGGCGTCGGGACTTGCGTACGTGCTGGTCGGTCGGCGCGAGGCCCGTGCCGAGGCGGAGCGCTTGCGTGGCGAGGAGAAGTTCGTGCGACTCTTTGCAATGACCCCGGATGGTGTCGCCGTGACCAGGCTTCACGATGGGATCATGCTGGAAGTCAACGACAGTTTCGTGCAGCTGACCGGTCTGCCGCGCGTCGCGATGATCGGACGGTCGTCGATCGACATGGGATTCTGGCCCACCACGGCGGACCGCGAGGCGATGGTCACCGCGATCTCCCGTGATGGCACACTCGCGAACTACGCCGTGGCGCTCAACCGTCCGGATGGCTCTGTCCGTGAGACCCGACTCTCCGGGCGGGTCGTGGAGATCGACGGCGAGCAGTGCGTGTTGATGATCATCCGCGACG
>JBBRGR010000533.1:0-1841 GCA_038223815.1 Gemmatimonadales bacterium | reverse complement strand
TCCACCTCGGCCTGGGATGGGATGCCAAACGTCTTTCTCGAGGCCTGGGCCCGGTCCGTGCCTGCCCTCACACTCTGCTTCGATCCCGACGGGCTGATCGCCGAGCGTGACCTGGGAATAGCCGCGGACGGCTCATGGGAGCGCTTCGTCGAGGCCGCGTCCTCGCTCTGGTCCGACGCGGGCCTGCGCGACCGCCTGGGCGCCAACGGCCGCGCCTATCTGGAGCAAAACCATGCCCCTGCGGCAGTTGGCGAGCGCTGGGAGAGGTTGCTCGAGGAGGTCATGGCCTGAACGAGCCGATCTCGCGGTATACCTCGAGCGTCTCGTCGATCATCCGCCCGAAGCGGAAGCGGGACATCATCCGCTCCCTGGCGGCGCTTCCGAGCAAGCGGGCACGATCCGAATCGGACAGCAGGTCGCCGATCGCATTGGCCAGTGCCGCCTCGTCCTTACGGGGCACCAGCCGACCGGTCACCCCATCCTCCACCGCCTCGCCTACCCCGCCGACGTCGGTGGCCGCGATTGGCAGCCCGGCTCCCATGGCCTCCAGGAGCGAGTAGGGAAAGGACTCCGACCAGCCGGGCTGCGCGAAGACGTCGGCGGCGCCGAGCAGGCCGGCGACGTTGCCGATCGATCCCAAAAGATGCACGCGGTCGCCGATGCCGAGGCGGGAGATCTGCTCCTCGATCGGCCCGCGCTCGACGCCCTCCCCGGCGATCGCCAGATTGGCATCGGGGAAGCCGGTGAGCACCGCCGGCATCGCCGCGACCAAGGTGGTGACACCCTTCGGAGGCTGAAGCTCGGCGACCGTGCACACCAGGGGCCCCGACTGGGCGAGTCGCGCGACGTCCGGGTCGGGTGGTGCCTCCGCGAGCGGCTCGATCCCGTTGTAGACCACCCGCGTCCGCTTCGCCGGCCCGACGCTTGCGGCGACCCTGCGCTCCGCCTCGCAGACACAGATCACTCGAGTCGCGAGCGGCGCCAGTGCAATCTCGATCGAGCGGTAAAGCTGGCGCTGGAGGGCACTGGTGAAGTAATTCGTAAACGCGTAGTTGTGGGGGGTGAAGACGACCGGCAACCGGGGGGAGCCGAGGCGGGCGAGGCGGGCGATCGCACCGCCCTGGGAGCCGTGCGCGTGGACGATGTCGGGCCGGTATTGCCGGTAGATGCGCAGCAGTCGGGCGATCGCCGCCCCGTGGCGGACCGGATGGGGGTGACGCGGGATCTGAAGGTCGAAGACATCGACGTCCTCGGTCTCGGCACTGCTGTGCGGGCCGCAGAGCGCCGCCTCATAGCCGTTCGCCCGCAGCTCGCGCGCGATGCGCACGGCGTGTACGAACGCTCCGCCCTTGCTCGGGCGAACCACCATCAGCACCCGGCCTCGGCTCACGCGGTCGCGACCGCGCCGGTTGTCGTCGGGCCCGTGCACGTGATGACGCGCATTGTCCCTTAGCCTTCGGCGGGGACATCGCGGCGGCGGCTTATCGCGCCGGCGACGAGGCTCCGCGCTGCGCGCAGGTCAGCGACGCTCAGCTCGCGCAGCAGGAGGAGGGCACCTAAGTACCCGAGCCCCGCAGCCAGCGAACCGCCGACCCACTGGAAGATGCTGAGATCCTTGGTCCCGAACGCGAAGAGGGCAAGGGCGGCTACGGCCGCGGCGGCCAGCCCACGGAGCAAGGTCGGCAGCAGCCGGGTGAACCGCACCCCCAGCGAGCGCTGACAGATCAGCACGTGCCCACCGGTGTAGATCGCGAAGGCGACACCGGTGCCGATCGCCCCTGCGACGATTCCGATCTTCTCGACCAGCAGGAAATCGATCAAGACGTTGACCGCAAGGGCGG
>JBBRGR010000532.1:0-1842 GCA_038223815.1 Gemmatimonadales bacterium | reverse complement strand
CGGCTCTACGATGCCGGCGTCACGATCGTTCCGGGCACCCACGGGAGCAGCTACAATTTCGAGCTCGAAAACTATGAGCGCGCCGGCATCCCCGCGGCGCACGTGCTCCGCATCGCGACCATCGTCCCGGCCCAGGTGATGAAGGACGACAAGGAATACGGAAGCATCGCGGTGGGGAAGGTGGCCGACCTGTTCATCGTGGACGGCAAGCCCGCCGAGCGGGTAGCGGATCTTCGCAAGGTCGAGCAGGTGATTCGTGCCGGTCGGGTCTATGACTCCAAAGCGCTGAGGGCGGCGGTGGGCAGCGGCGGGTAAGTACCGGCCGCTCAGTCGTGCCGCAGCGCGATCGTCGGCGGGGTCCGGGTCCTTGTTGGTTTCAGGACGAAACGTTTCACCGGTGGGACTGTTCGGCTAATTTCCGCGCTCTCCCTTAACTGACGATGCCCTCGATGCGATCTCTTCTCGCGCTCGCCTTGCCCGTTTTCGTGGCCACCCTGGTTCCCGTCGCGGGGCCGGTCCGGCCGACCATCGCCGCCCTCGACTCGACCCTTCTCTCGTCGTATCGCTGGCGCAACATCGGCCCGGACCGGGGCGGCCGCTCGATCGCGGTGAGCGGGGTCAAGGGCCGGCCGCAGGAGGCCTACTTCGGGGCGGTCGGCGGCGGACTCTGGAAGACGACCAATGGCGGAGAGGACTGGGCGGCCGTCACCGACGGGCTGATCAACAGCGCCTCGGTGGGGGCGGTGGCGGTGAGCGAGACCAATCCCGACGTGGTCTACATCGGGATGGGGGAGACTTGTATTCGCGGCAACATCATGCCGGGAGACGGGGTCTACAAGAGCGCCGACGGCGGGAAGACCTGGACCCACGTCGGGTTCCGCGAGTCGCATGGGATCTCCAAGATCCGGATTCACCCCACCAATCCCGAGATCGTGTTCGTCGCCTCGTTCGGAAAGTTGAGCGCGCCCAGCGAGGAGCGCGGAGTCTTCAAGAGCACCGACGGCGGCAAGAGCTGGCGCAAGGTGCTGTACCGCGACGACCGGACCGCGGCCATCGATATCTCGATCGACCGGAACAATCCCGATGTGATGTATGCCGCGATGTGGGAGGCGTACCGGAAAGAGTACCAGATGTCGAGCGGCGGGCCGGGCAGCGGCCTGTTCAAGAGCACCGACGGCGGAGACACCTGGACCGAGATCACCCGTAACCCGGGAATGCCTGAGGGCATGATCGGGCGGATCGGCGTGTCGGTCTCGGGAGCGAGCTCCAGCAGGGTGTACGCGCTGGTCGAGAACGACAAGGGCGGGCTGTTCAAGAGCGACGATGCCGGCGCCACCTGGTCCCTGGTCAACGACAACCGCTCCATCCGCCAGCGGGCCTTCTACTACACCCATGTCTTTGCCGACCCCAGAAACGCCGACATAGTGTACCTCCAGAACACCTCGAATTTCCGGTCGGTCGACGGTGGCAAGACCCTGGCCAATGTGGGCAACGGGACCCACGGTGACTTCCATGATCTCTGGATCGACCCGGATGACGCCACGCACCTGGTGGTCGGGAATGATGGCGGAGGCGCCGTCTCCACCACCACCGGCAGTCGCTGGACCGAACAGGATTTTCCCACCGAACAGTTTTATCACGTCATCACGACCCGGCACGTGCCCTATCACGTCTGCGGATCGCAGCAGGACAATTCGACGCTTTGCGTTCCGTTCAACTGGAACGCGGGTGGCGGCTTCCGGTTCGGAGGTGGCGGGCCACCCCGCGACCCCACGTCCGGCGGCATGGCGGTGTCCTACGAAGCGGGCGGGGGTGAGCCGGGCTACATCGCGCCCGATCCGC
>JBBRGR010000531.1:0-1850 GCA_038223815.1 Gemmatimonadales bacterium | reverse complement strand
GGTCAACTCTGCAAGGTGACAACGAAGCGCTTTGCGGACGGGGAAATCTTCGTCCGGATTGATGAGAACGTGCGCGGTCGCGACGTGTACGTCATCAACCCGACGAATCCGCCGGCGGAAAACTTGCTCGAACTGCTCATCCTGATGGATGCGGCGCGGCGGGCGAGTGCATTACGGATCACGGCGGTCATCCCGTATTTCGGGTACGCCCGCCAGGATCGCAAGGATCAGCCACGGGTGGCGATCTCGGCGAAGTTGATGGCGAACATGGTGAGCACGGCGGGTGCCGATCGCGTCCTGGCGATCGACTTCCACCAGCATCAGCTTCAGGGGTTCTTCGACCTGCCGGTCGATCACCTGTATGCGGCGCCGGTGTTCGTGCAGCACTATCGCCAGATGAACCTGCAGGACGTGGTCGTGGTGGCGCCCGATGTCGGCTCGGCCAAGATGGCCCGAGGCTTTGCCAAGCGGCTCAACGGCTCGCTGGCGATCATCGACAAGCGCCGCACCGGCCCGAATGTGGCCGAAGTGGTCAACGTGGTGGGAGACGTCGCCGGCAAGAACTGCATCCTGGCCGACGACATGATCGATACCGGGGGTACGATGGCCGAGGCCGTCCATGCCCTCAAGCGCCTCGGCGCGAAGGACGTGTACATCTGCGCGACGCACGCCCTGCTCTCGGGGCCCGCGGTCGAGCGGCTGTCTGCGGCACCGGTGACGGAAGTGGCCGTCACCAACACGATCGCATTGCCCCCGGAACGCCATTTCCCGGCGCTCAAGGTGCTCTCGATCGCAGGACTGTTGGCCAAGGCGATCGGCTATACCCACAGTGACCAGTCGGTCAGCGCGCTGTTCGACTGAACGCAGGACGGAGACGACAATGCATCACGTAGAGCTTGCAGCACAGTCGCGGTCGAACACGGGCAAGGGCGCCGCGCGGTCATTGCGGCGTGAAGGGAAGATCCCGGCCGTCATCTATGGCCATGGCATTGCGCCGCGCGCCCTCGCCGTCGAGGCACGTGCCCTCGGCCGCGTCCTCGACATCATCGGCGGCGAGGCCACCCTGCTCGACATCGCCATTGACGGCGCCGCGCCGGTCAAGGCGCTGGTCCGCGAGGTGCAGCGCAATCCGGTGAAGCGCGCCGAGGTGATCCACTTCGACCTCTACGCCGTGGTCGCCGACGAGCCGATCGTCGTCGAAGTCCCGGTGCATATCGTCGGCGTCCCCGATGGCGTGCGCAATTTCGGCGGCGTCCTCGATTTCCACCTGCATCGCATCTCCATCAAGGTGCTGCCGGCCGAGATCCCGGAGCACATTGACGTCGATGTGACCGCGCTCGGCGTGGGCGACGCGATCCACATCAGCGACATCACGCTCGCCAAGGGCGAGTTGATGCATGATGGCGATGTCTCGGTGGTCTCGGTGATCCCGAGCCGCGCCGAGATCTCCGCGACGACCGACGCCGCGGGCGCCGAGCCCGAGGTCATCAAGAAGGGCAAGGCCGACGAGGCCGAGACCGCTGGCGCCTAAGTGGCGAAGGCGATCATCGGGCTCGGCAACCCCGGACCCGAATACGAGCGCACCCGGCACAATGCGGGCTGGATGCTTCTCGATCATCTCGTGGCGCGGTGGGGGATGGCCCCGTACCGCCGTGCCGAGCAGGCGGTGGCAACTTCGGGGACGCTGTCAGGCGTCCCCGTTCGTTTGGTCAAGCCCTCCACGTACATGAATCGGAGCGGCGACGCGCTGAAGATGTTGCGCAGCCCGACGTGGGATCCGGCGGCCGACCTGCTCGTCCTCGTGGACGACGTGGCGCTGCCCCCCGGACGCTTCCGGCTCCGTGGTGCTG
>JBBRGR010000530.1:0-1854 GCA_038223815.1 Gemmatimonadales bacterium | reverse complement strand
GTTTTTTTTTGGCCGCATTCGAGGGTGCGGGCGTTCCCGCGGTTTGACCGGGTCTATGCCCTGACCAACGCGACCGCTTGTTTCATCGACGCGATCACCGCCGCGCACGCCGGCTCGTTGTCCATCGCGTTCAATACCTTGTTGAAGGGCTCCGCGCGCATCGGGCCGTCGTAGTTCAGCGTGACCAGTGCGCCAAGGAAGGCCGCCAGGTCGATCACCCCGGTCGCCATCGGCAACTCGCGCTCCCCATCCTTTTGCTGCGCCTTCAGGATGCCCTTCGGCGCGTCATTCAAATCGACGCTCACGACATCGTCGTTCCTCAATGTGAGCAGGTCCGCCACGGTGTCACCGGCCATCAACCAATGCCAGCTGTCGAGCACCACGCCCACGTTGCCGGTGCCGATCTCGGCGATGAGTTCGCGTGTCTCGGCCAGCGTGTGGACGAAGGGATACTTGCGCCCAACGAGGAGAAGTTGGGTGCCGACATACTCCAGACCCAGGCGCAGATCATGGTCGCCGAGGACGCGGGCCACCTCACCGAGCCGCGCGGCATGCTGCCGGAAGTTCGCCCGGTAAGTCAGATCGTCGCTGGACGGCATCAGCCACGTGCCCACCCGCCGGACACCCGCGCGCTGGAGGCCGGCGGCGAGGCGCGGCAACTGGGCCAGCCCCGCCCGAAAGGTCGCGTCGTCCTTGCGAAAATCCACGGGCAGTCCCGCGGCCGCCCAGACAAGTCCCTTGGTGGCGAGATCGGCACGGGTCTCGGCCAGCTGCCCGGGTGTCATCGAAGCGAGTTCCTCGGTCCGCGGCTCGACCGCTTCGAATCCGTGCCGGTGGGCGAGCGCATTCATCTCCTGCTGGCTGTTCACGGTGACCCCGATGCTCCCGGGAGTGAACGCGATCTTGGCGGCCCACGCCGGTTTCGCCGCCGCGGTCACCGTCCCCGGTAACACCGCCCAGGTTGCCAAGACGGAGGTGCTGCGAACGAAGTCACGTCGTTTCATCGCGCGAGATCAGCGACTCGAACCCCCAAAAGCAATCCCGCGGCCGCGCACGGGCGTAAACTAAGGAGTTCGGAGGAGCCTCTGGGATGTCATCGCGATGCCAATCCCCGCGGCCTCGGCGAGGCCACCTACAACGGGGACACGTTGACTCCCAAGCGCGGCCAAAGGAAAGGGGGCGGCTGCGGGTCGACGGCCTCCGCTCAAACGCCGCGTCGGTCCGGGCCACGACAGAGCAGGGCGTTCCCCTCCGGGATTGAGTTTTTCGCTTTAGTCCATCCACCGTCTGGCTCAGCCTTGCGGCACTTCGCCGCGCTCTTGAGCTCTCCTTCCCAACCCGGTCCCGCCACTCAGCCACCGTCCACCGAGGACACGTTCGCCATCGGTCTCGACCCCGCCCGGTCGGAAACCGAGTGGTACGAGAAGGTCTATCAGGGGGACCGCATGCCCCAGCTCACCTTCCGCGCCCTGCTCATGGGCGGGATCATCGGCATGTTCATGAGCGCCGCCAATCTCTACACCACCCTCAAGATCGGTTGGGCCTTCGGTGTCGCCATCACCGCGGTGGTCATCTCCTTCGTCACGTGGAATCTGCTGCGCACCCTGACCGGGGGGCGGCTTTCGCAGATGTCCATTCTTGAGAACACGTGCATGGCATCCACCGCCTCCGCCGCCGGTTACTCCACGGGTTCAACGATCGCCACCGGCTTTGGTGCGCTCCTGCTCATCCAAGGTTACCACCAGTCCTGGCTGGTCGTTGCCGTGTTCACACTCTGCACCGCCGCCCTCGGGGTGTTCATCGCGGTTCCCATGAAGCGGCAGATGATCAATCGGGAAAAGCTGCCATTCCCCA
>JBBRGR010000529.1:0-1857 GCA_038223815.1 Gemmatimonadales bacterium | reverse complement strand
TGGGGTGGACCCGGATGGCGCCCGCCGCACCCACTACTACGTCGCGGAATCGGTGGGAATCGCGACGGGACTTCTGCTCGCAGCACTCCATCACGCCGGACTGGCGACGCTTACGCACACGCCGAGCCCCATGGGGTTCCTGGCCGAGCTGCTGGAACGACCAGCACACGAACGCGCCGTGATGCTGGTCGTCGCCGGATATCCCGCCGCCGATGCGCGCGTGCCGGATCTGCGTCGCAAGCCCCTCGAGGCGATTGCGACCTTCCGGTAGGCTGGAGCTGTCTGCCGCTAGCGCAGGTAGATGTAGAGGCCGTACAACCAGACCGCAGCCCCGACGAAGGTGATGACGCCTTCATCCAGGAGCAGGCCGGTCACGATGCCAGCGCCCCCTACGATCATCAAGGTGGAACCCTGCCCCCGCGCCCGCTGCGCCGCCACGGCGACGGCCGCGCGGGTGGCCTCCGTCCGGTCTGCCGCCAGGAGCGGCGCCGAGGGCTGAGCGGTGGGGGCCAGCCGCAATGGCATTGGCGCCACGGCGAAGGGCGATGTCACCGGGGCGCTCACCGTGGGGGGAGCGACGGGAGCGACAATGGTCGCTGCGCTCTCCTGTGCCCGCGCGGTGCCGACCAGGAGAAGCAGGGCGCTCGCCCCTCCGAGAATACGTTGCACGATGGACATGACCTGTTCCTGGTTGAATGGGCGCCGCGCCATGCGCTGCGCAAGAATCACCGCGCGGGCGTGAAGATGAGTCCAGCCGCCAGCTGCACGGTGGACGCGATGCCGAGCATGACCGCCGCTGTGCGCGTCGATCGGGCGGAATCGTTCGTGGAGAGGGAAAGATTGTCTGCGAGAGAGTGCGGCAACATCGCTCGGGCGATGGATTTCAGATCGAGTCCCAAGGGATCACCCTGTGCAGCCTGCCAACTCCCGACCGTCTCCCCCGCATCTCTACTGATCCCGCCCCCTTCGACTCGGATGTTTGCCATGCGCGCTCACGTCGGATCCCCCCGCCGGCTCTGGCCGATCGCCACCCTCGCGCTGGTGCTGCTGGCTGGCTGTCCCGGTGCGAAGCCGATCCAGCAGCTGCTGGATGATCCCGGCGCCTTCGACGGGAAGACGGTCCGGATCGCCGGCGAGGTGACCCAGTCCATCGGAGCGCTCGGGTACGGCGGCTATCAGGTCAATGACGGGACGGGCACGTTGCTGGTGGTGGTGCAGTCGGGTGGGGCCACACCACGCGTCGGGGCGCGCGTCGGGGTCGAGGGGACCTTCCGCTCCGCCTTCACCGTCGGCAGCCAGAGCGGCGCCGTGCTGATCGAGAAGAAGCGCAAGGTCGAGTGATCGGGGGCACGCGCAGAACGGTGCACCGGGATCCCTTCCCGTGCACCGTTCGTATGCGCCAGCACAGTCCGTGCAGGAATCCGTCGCGGAACGAGGGATAGCGGGTGCTCCGCCACCATCGAAGCGGAGCGCCCCCGCGTCGCGGCCCTCGACCTCCGCGAGCCAGCGCACCACATCGGCCGCGTGCACCGGCGTGCCATCGGCCACGTTGAGCACCCGTGGCGCACCGGCGTAGGACAGTGCGCCGAGCACAGCGCCGACGATGTCGTCGCGGTGTGCGAGGTTGACCCAGTGCTCGCCCTGCATCGGCAGGCCCCCCGCAGACCGAAAACGTGCTCGCGGGTCCCGCCCAGGGCCAGAGATGCCGGCCACCCGGAAGACCGTCACCCCGGGAAGCCCGGCACGCGGGATACGCTCCTCTGCCTCGATCAACGCATGATTCCCCGGTCCCTCGCCCCGCCGCGGCGTGGGCGATCCGCCGTCGCCTCAGCTGCTCCGGGCATACGACACCAAGTA
>JBBRGR010000528.1:0-1866 GCA_038223815.1 Gemmatimonadales bacterium | reverse complement strand
CCCCAGCTCCTCGAGGCGTGCCTGCGCCCGCAGTGCCGTGGTCAACTCGCGATCCAGCGCCTCGAATCGGGCCCGACCGGCCGCGACCCTTCCTTCGACCACACGCCGTTCTCCATCGAGCGCCTGCCAGGCCACCCGCTTGGCTTCCACCGCGGTCCACTCGGGGGTGAGCGCGGCCAGCCGCATCGCGGCGCTTTGCTCCGCGGCCAGCGCGGCGTCCCGCTCGACCCGGGAGCGCTCGAGGGCCGCGATGGCGAGTGCGACTTCGGCCTCAAGCGCGGCGGGATCGACCAGCCCCTGCTCGATGCCGGCCAACTCCGCCCGCAGGGAGCCGCGCCGCTCGCGCAGTCCCTCCTGGGCCTCGCGCAGCCGCTCGTAGCCGAGGACGCGGGAGAGAAATTTGGCGCGCTCCGTCGGGCCCATGGCGGCCATGACGGCGAGTTCCTTCTGGCCGGTGAAATAGGTATTGAAGAATTCATCGCGTGACATGCCGAGCAACGCGATCACTCGCTCCGTCACGGAGATCGTGCTGTTCGCGATGACCTGGCCGTCCTGCTGGAGCTCCGCACTCGTGAGGCCGCGCGTCAGCCGGAAACGGTGTCCCCCGAGGGTGTACTCGACCTCGACCTCGAAGCGCGACCGCGGCGGTGCGCCACGCCGCTTGAGCGAATCGCGCGTGCCGCGGGTCGCGCCGACGCCGTAGAGCGCGTAGGCGATTGCCTCAAGCAGCGTCGTCTTGCCGGCCCCGTTCGGACCGATGATGCCCGTCAGGCCGGGGCCGAAGGCGATCTCGGTGAGTTCGTGCTGTCGGAAGTTCACGAGTCGCAACCGATGCAACTGCATCTCAGCCCTCCACCGCGGCGCGCTCGGCCGCCTCGAGCAGGGCGATTCCTTCCGCCACGAAGCTCGAGCGATCCACTCCCGCCGGCAACGGGCGATGCGTGAGATAGTCCGCCAGCAATTCGGGGAGGGTCTGCCGCCTCCCGGGCGCCCCGCTGCCTTCCTGACGTGACGCCGGGAGCGGGCGACGCAAGTCGAGCTGGAAGTGCAGGGCCGCCGCCTTCCAGGCGCGGATCGGGGCATGATCCAGTTCCCGGGCGACCGCCCGCGGGACGTCCCGCACGACGAGCCGAATGACCGCCTCCTCGATGCCGCCCGGCACGCTGGCGATCGCGCTGGCGATCATCCGGTCCAGTTCGGGCGCGGCCAGCTCGCCGGCCTCGACGGCCGGGAGGTCCACGATCCGTCGCGGCGCCTTGATCGGGCGGCGCTCGACATGCCCCGTCTCGAGATCCACGAGCAGCCACCCCTTCCCCGGAATGCCGGCCGTCGCCTCTTCGCGCAGTTCGCCCCAGGGATTGGGCGAGACATACTCGAGCGCTCCGCTGTACCAGACCCGGGGATGGACCTCGTGCTGCACGTGGTAGTGTCCGAGCGCGACATAGGCCCACTCCGCGCGCGTGAGGTCATCCTCCGCGAGGTGCGCGCCACCGGCTTCGGTCATCGACCGATCGAGCCCCCCGAAGAGGCCGGGGACCTCGCCATGCGTCATGAGCACCTGATGGCGTGCTGTTCCCGCGGGCTCGAGGGCTGGACGCGGCACGGTCATCAGCGCGGCATGCGGCACCGCCAGCACGGCAAGACTCAGCTCCGCGAACTCGAAACGGCGTGCGGTCTCGTGGGCGACATGAACGCCGAGCTCATGGAGCAGCCCGAAGATCGAGACCGTGTCGGAGGAACGGGGCGTATCGTGGTTCCCGGCGATGACAATCATGGGTGCGTCCGGCAACGCCCGGCGCAACCGGGAGAATTGCTGGTAGGCGAGCAGGATGGCCGAGTTCGAGGGACGCACCGCATGAAAAAGAT
>JBBRGR010000527.1:0-1873 GCA_038223815.1 Gemmatimonadales bacterium | reverse complement strand
GTGGGTGCGGGCCGGAAGGCACCGGCGATCGCGAGGCCCGCGACCAATAGCAGCCCCAGGAGGGCGGTAAGCACCATCACCCGAATGGCGGGCGGCGGGCCGCTGAGGAGCGTGCCCATCGTCAGCCCGCGACGGCGCGGCGGCGTCGCGTCGACGATCCCCATGATCTCGTCCGCGAGGCCGTAGGGCGCTTGGACGCCGGACGGGATGCTCAGGGCGGCGCGGATCTGGGCATCACCGAGTGTGCGTCGAATGGTCATCGGCGTTCCACCTTCAACGCCTCCTGGAGTGCCCGGCGTGCGTTCGACAGGCGCCACTTGATCGTGCCGACCGGCGAACGCATCGCTGTCGCGATCTGGTCGAGCGGGAGGCCTTCCACGTAGTGCAGGACGAGCAGCGAGCGCACCGCCGGATCGAGCACTGCGAAGGCTGCGCGAATCGCCTCCGATTCGCCGATGGCGGACGTCTCGTCCGCGACTGATGCGGCGCCGTCTGCCAGCGGGTACAGCGGGTCATCCATCGAGATCTCGCGTCCCGCACCGCGGCGTTGACGGCGAAGCAGCATTCGACAGCTGTTGACGAGGATCTGCGAAAGCCACGCGTCAAACCGCCGATGGTCGCGGAGCCGTGGCAGCTCTCGCCACGCAAGGACGCAGGCCTCCTGGGTCGCATCCCGCGCATCCGATTCGTTGCGAGTGATCGCCACCGCCATCCGATAGAGGCGGTTAAGCCGGGCCCGCAGGACGAGGTCGAAGGCGGCGGCATCTCCGGCCGCCGCCTTCCCGATGAGCTCCGCATCGCCGGCACCGCTGGTAGCTGTGCTCCGCGCTGCCGTCAATACGTGGCCTCCACCCATGGCGCCGGCCCGTTAGGCGCCGGGGATCTCGTAGGCCTGAATGTACGTCCACGGGTCCACGCCCAGCTGGATCCCGCGCGAAACGTACAGCACCGCGCCGTCGGGCGACAGTGCGAGTGACTCGCCGCCGCCGAACGACCAGCCACGAAGCGCCTCGCCGTCGGGGCTCAGTTCGTAGACTCCGAGACCGAGGTACGGGGCGACCTGGGTCGCCGTTCCGACATAGACCGTCCCATCCGAAGCGACAGCAACGCCCACGGCATCCATCCCCGACGGCAGGGCAAATCGAGCCACTTCGTTGCCGTCTCCGTCAAACATTCCGACGCTTCCGTGGTCGGCGGTGCCGGGATCCGTGGCGTAGACGTTCCCCGCCTCGTCGACGGTGATGAAGGCGCCGAACTGCCCATCGCCGCCGAACGTGCGCAGATAGGTCCCGTCCATGTCGAAGGCCTGGATGTCGCCGCGACCTCCATCACCCACGTAGACGGTCGTGCCGTCCGTGGCCATCGCGGTGGTCTGGGCGAACTGCCCGTTCCCGGAACCAAAACTCCCCCATTCCTTGACGAACGCCCGCTGGGCGTCGAACTTCTGAATCCGATGATTCCCGACATCGCCGACGTAAAAGCTCCCGTCCGGGGCGAAGGCGATGGCGCCGAACCCATCGGCGTTCAGCTCGTGGTCGTTGAGGTCGAACGCGCCCGGAGCAGTGCCACCGCTTCCCCACGATTCGAGGTATGTCCCGTCCGGGGCAAAGATCCACCAGCGGTTCTCGAACGGCACCGCGACCCAGACCTGGCCATTCGTGGGGTTCACCGCCAGGGCCATCGTGCTCGTCTGAGCGCCGACCGGCCCGGATGCCTGCCACGCCATGTCGAGGGGCGCGGGACTGGGAAAGGTGACGGCGATCGGCGAGGGGGCCGAGCTCTCGCTTTCGGACGCCGCCGCGGAGGGCGAAGCCGAAGCCACCGTTGCGACCGGCGTCGAAATGAACGAAGGGCTCGCTGCCCCCGCGCCACC
>JBBRGR010000526.1:0-1894 GCA_038223815.1 Gemmatimonadales bacterium | reverse complement strand
ACGCGGTTGGTCTTCTTCACTGAAGCGACAATGGCCTCAGTGTCCATCGGAAGCAAGGTCCGCAGGTCGAGCACCTCCACCGAGAGGCCGTCCTCCGCCGCGAGCTGTTCCGCCGCCTCCAGCGCCTTCCAGACCGTGGCGGCGTAGGTCACGATGGTCAGGTCCTTCCCGTCCCGCGCCACCCGGGCCTTGCCGAACGGCACCAGATGGTCGCCCGCCGGCATCGTGCCCTTGATGCGGCGGTAGAGATACTTGTGCTCGAAGAACAGCACGGGATCCGGATCGCGGATGGCCGACTTGATCAATCCCTTGGCATCTTCGGCGGTGGCCGGGTAGGCGATCTTGAGCCCCGGCGTGTGCAGGAAGGCGGCTTCGGGGTTCTGCGAATGGAAGGGTCCCCCGCGGACATACCCACCGGACGGACCGCGCACCACGATGCCGCAGGGAAGGAAGGCGCGGTAGCGTGCCGTCGCGACATAGTTGGTCAGCATGTCATAGGCACAGGAGATGAAGTCGATGAACTGCATCTCGACCACCGGACGCATGCCGTAATGGGCCGCGCCCGCGGCCGCCCCGACGATCCCCGCCTCGGAGATCGGCGCATCGATGACCCGCTGTTCGCCGAAGCGCGCCTGCAGTCCCTCGGTGACCTTGAACGCCCCACCGAATGCACCGATGTCCTCGCCCAGAAGGAAGACCGACGGGTCGCGCTCCATCTCCTCCGCGATGCCTTCACGGATCGCCTCGAGGAAGGTGATCTCAGCCATCGTGCGTCCCCCACCCCGCCGGACGTTCATGTGCCGCCACCGCGCTCCCGATCCCATCACGGAACCAGAGCGACGGCATTCGTGACGGCTCGGCATAGACACCAACCAGCGCATCGGGCCCGTCGCACGCGGGCGAGGCCTCGGCCAGGTCGGTCGCGGTGTCGACCTCGAGCGCCACGGCGGCGTCCACCGCCGCAAGCTCCGCGAGCGGGACACCGAACTCCGTCGTGAGGCGCACGACATACCGATCGATCGGATCGTTCGTCGCGGCCCACTGTTCAATCTCCCCGGGGGTCACATAACTCTGGTTGTCGTGCTCGGCGTGTCCCTTGCGGCGGTAGGTCAGCAACTCGAGCAGGGTGACACCCCCGCCGCTCCGCGCCCGGGCGACGGCGTCCTGCGTCACGCGATGGACCTCCAGCACGTCATTGCCATCGCAGCGCACGCCCGGAATGCCGTAGCCGATCGCCTTGTCCACGAACTGCGCCGCCGCGGTCTGACGACAGGTCGGGGTGGAATACGCATAACCATTGTTCTCGACGACCACCACCAGCGGGCAGCGCTGCACCGCCGCGAAGTTGATCCCTTCGTGGAAGGCACCCGTGCTCGTCGCGCCATCACCCACGTAGACCAGCCCGACGCGTGGCTCGTTGCGCATCTTGAAGGTGAGCGTCACGCCAGCCATCACCGGGACCATGTCCCCGAGGTGCGAGATCTGGCCAACGAAATGCCGCTCCTCGACGTCGCCGAAGTGGATGTTGAGCTCGCGCCCGCGCGTGGGCGAATCGCCCTTGGCCATGTACTGCCGGAGAATCTCGACCGGGGTCGCGCCCTTCACGAGCATCGAGCCAAGATTCCGGATCAACGGGGAGAGCACATCCTGCCGCTCCAGAGCGAAGGCCGAGCCGACCGCGCACGCCTCCTGACCGAGCGAGCGAAAGAGCCCGCCCACCACCTTCGTCTGCCGATAGAGTGCCACCAACCGCTCCTCGAGCGTGCGGGTGAGCCGCATCCACCGATAGAGCGCGAGGAGCTGGTCGCGAGTCAGGCCGGAAGGAATCGACGGCACGGGAGGATCACTGGGTGCGGCCATGCGAATGCGGCGTGCCTCGGGTCGGGGTGGTGAA
>JBBRGR010000525.1:0-1900 GCA_038223815.1 Gemmatimonadales bacterium | reverse complement strand
CGAGCACACGATCGGCCTGGTTCGCTGCCCCATTGGCCGCGTTCCACGACTGGAGGAACTGGCCTAGGGAGGCCTTGATGGCGTTGAAGTTGCCGTTGGAGCCACCGGTCCCGCAGAAGCGGCCGTCGGTTCCGAGGAGACCGCCCAGGTCGAGCAAACCGGGAGACACCGAGTACCGCAGCCCGCCGCTCGTCCCGGTCAGGGACCCGACGCCCTCCGGGACGGGATAGATCCGCGACAGCGTGAGCATCGCCGCCTGGAGCGCTGCATCACCCGACGCGGTGTACTGGCTCGCGAACGCCTGCGAGGCATCGCCCATCGGCACGACGAGGACGCGGAGCGCGTTCGTCAGCTTCTCGACGGTGGCCGTGATCGGTGTCGTCGAGCCGGAGCGGCTCGTGAACGTGATTGGGGTGCCCGTGACCGGGGTCGCCGTCGCGCTCGTCCTCGTCTGGTAGGTGATCGTGATGCGGAATGTGGCGGTGAACCGAGCCGTGGTCGTGCTTGGCGCCAGCGCCGAGCCGGGCACGACCCACACCGGATCCGCGGTGGAGTCGACGAGCGGTGCGGAGGTCGCAAGGGCGAGCTGAGGGAACGGTGCGGTTGGGCGGGGTGTGGGGAAGGCGATCGTGACGGCCGGAGCCGTCCCGGCCGTGACGCTCAGCGAGCCGCCCGTCAGCTCGATGATCGACCCCGTCGGGGCGCACGTGGGCTTCGCGAGGTATGCCCGCACGAGCGTCTCCTTGCCGCGCACGAGCGGCGTGTACGCGCCCACGCCCTGGTTGACGGTGACGTCACGGAGTTGCGGGACGAGCGAGCAGGTCGGGGGCCTCGGCGCCGCCTGGACGCCGGTGCCGGGCATGAACGTACCCAGGCAGAGCAATGCGACGGTTGCGATCGCGGCTGGTCGGGGCATGCCGCGGCGCGGCCTGATGCTGGGCGTCAGCGCTGCGTTCACCGGTTATCCCCCGGTCCTGCTCGGCCCGCGGGCGGACACTCCCGCGGTAGACCACTGTGCAGCCTAGTACATTGGTACTACCCGTGGGAACCCCCAACAATTGGACATCGCCGCCCGATGTACGGTGCACGGCCGCGCGTATATACGTATATACGCGCTGATCTCTCGCACTGCGCCGATGAGTTTGCTCGCGCCATGCGGTCTATCGGTCCATGAGGCAAGATCGGTCCATGCATGATTCCGAGCCCGCTTGGGGCGCCATCCAGGTGCGCGGCGCGCGCGAGAACAACCTGCGCGACATCAGCCTGGACATCCCGAAGCGGAAGCTGACGGTCTTCACCGGGGTTTCCGGGTCCGGGAAAAGCTCGCTGGTCTTCGAGACGATCGCCGCCGAGAGCCGTCGCCTCATCAACGAGACGTACACCGCCTTCCTCCAGGGCTTCATGGGCACCCCTGCGCGCCCGGACGTCGACTCGCTCGAGAACTTGACGGCGGCGATCATCGTGGACCAGGAGCGGATGGGCGCAAACGCGCGCTCGACGGTCGGCACTGCCACCGATACCTACGACATGCTCCGCGTCATCTTCAGCCGCCTGGGCCAGCCGCACATCGGTCCTTCGAGTGCGTTCTCGTTCAACGTTCCGGCCGGGACCATCAGCGGCGAGATCACACTGGAAAAGGGTCGCTCCGAGACCGAGTCGCGCGAGATCACGATCACCGGCGGAATGTGCGCTGACTGCGAAGGGCTGGGGCGCGTCTCGACCGTCGACATCGACGCGCTGGTGGACCGCGACAAGAGCCTCAACGCGGGTGCCATCACGTTCCCGAACTTCCAGGTCGGCAGTTGGTACCACCGCATCTACGTGGACTCGGGATTCTTCGACCCCGACAAGCCGCTGCGCGACTTCACGGAAGCGGAATGGCAGCAGCTCCTGTATGGCG
>JBBRGR010000524.1:0-1903 GCA_038223815.1 Gemmatimonadales bacterium | reverse complement strand
TCATCCGGCCAACGCTCGCAGGTCCGCGAGGACACCGGTCGCCGTGACCTCCGGCCCCGCGCCAGGTCCGGTGATGACCATGGGCGAGTCGTGATAGCGATCTGAAGTGATGACCAGTTGATTCGCCGCGCCGCGAAGTTGGCCAAGCGGGGAGCCCTTCGGCACGGCCCGGAGTCCGACCTCGATAGTGGTGGGGGTCACCGTGGCGACATAGCGCAACACCTGTCCCGCCGATCGGGCCGCGGCCCCGCGCTCGGCCCACCCCGCATCACTGCGTGCGAGACCGGCAAGCCACTTTTCGGTCGTGAGCGTCGCGCCACGCCCGACGAGCGACTCGGGCGCGAGTGAGTCGAACTCGCGGCGCTGCCCGAGCATCCGCGCCAGGATCAGCGCCTTGCGCGCCACGTCGAGGCCCGAGAGATCGTCGCGCGGATCGGGTTCGGTGAAGCCACGGGCCAGCGCATCCTGAACCGCGACCGAGAAGGGAATCCCGTCATCGAGCGCCGAGAGCACCACGCCGAGTGTGCCGGACAGGCACCCCTGCAGGCGGCGGATGCGATCGCCGGTCCCGGTGAGCTGTTCGAGGGCGGCGATGGTCGGCAATCCCGCGCCCACGGTTGCTTCAAAGCGGAGCGCCCCCCCGCGGGCCGCGAGGATCGCGCGCAACGCTTCCACGTCGCTCATCGCCGCGGCGAGCGGTTTCTTGTTCGCCAGCACGAGATCGAAGCCCGCTTCCGCAGCCGTGTGCAAGAGGGTCAGGGTGTCGTCCGCCGTCACATCGGCGAGAATGGGGCGGACGAGCGCGCGCTGCGTGAGCTCGTGCAGGACCTCGCGCGGTGTGCCGCGCCGCGCACCGTCCAGGTCACCGAGCGACTGGCCGCCGCGCTTGGCTGCTGCGATCGCCCGCAACTGGTCGTGCGACAATCCCCCGGGGTCAATGAGCGCACCCCGTCGGTCCACCACCGCGACGATCCGGAGCCGGGCGAAGTGGGTCGGATGGTCGGCGAGCAACTGCAACACGGCCCGACCGATGGTGCCGGCCCCGAGGAGGACCACATCGCGCCCGGCGGGGCGCCGAGGCCGCCCGCCGCCGACCTTGCCGAGCTGGAAGGTGTCGTGGATGCGGCGCAACGCTTCGGGGACCGTGCGCTCATCGACGGCCACCGAGATGTTGCGCTCGCTCGAACCCTGCGCGATCGCAATCACGTTCACCTGGCCTTCCGCGAGTGCGTCGAAGACACGCGCCGCGATCCCGGGGTGCCCCGCCATGCGGAGGCCGACGACGGCGATGATCGCCACGCGCGTGCGCACCTCGACGCCATTGATTTCCCCCGTTCGGATCTCCGCCCGAAAAGCACGCCGGAGCACCTGCACCGCCTCGGCGGCCACGGCGGCCGGCATGGTGAAGTCGATGGTGTATTCGGAGGAGGCCTGGGCAATCAGCGAGACGGAGATCCCTGCGTCCTGCAGTGCGCCGAAGGTGCGGGCCGCCATCCCGGGGACGCCCAGGATGCCCGATCCGGAGATCGTCACCAACGCCTGGTCATGAATCGCGGAGAGCGCCCGCACGGGGGAGCGATCGGCATCGCGGCGTGCCGAGATTTCGGTGCCGGGCGCGTCCGGGTCCACAAAGGCCCGCACGAAGAGCGGCGCGCGTCGCCCGACCAGCGGCAGGAGCGCCCGCGGATGGAGGACTTTTGCCCCGTAGTAGGCGAGCTCGGCCGCCTCGTCCAGATGAATGTGGGGGAGCAATCGCGCATCGGGGACGACCCGCGGATCCGCCGTCAGCAGCCCGGGCACATCCTTCCAGAGTGTCACCGACGGCGCGTCGAGTGCCCGCGCGAGCAGCGTCGCGGTGAGGTCCGAGCCACCGCGACCCAACGTTGCCGTGCCGTCGTCGGGG
>JBBRGR010000523.1:0-1911 GCA_038223815.1 Gemmatimonadales bacterium | reverse complement strand
ATCCCGGCCGAGCTCGCGGACGAGGTGGCGAAGCGCCGCGACCAGCTGCTCGAGGCGGCCGCGGAGGCGGACGACGACGTCATGACCAAGTTCCTCGAGGGTGAGGAGGTCAGCGATGCGGAGCTGGACGCATGCCTCCATCGGGGTGTGCGCGACCGGATCCTGGCGCCGGTGCTGGTGACCTCCGCCACACGGGAGATCGGCATCCTGGGGCTGCTCGATGCCATCGAGCGCTACCTGCCGACACCCGAGGAGGAGCCACCCGTCAAGGTCACGGATCCAGCCGGCAACGAGATGGCGGTGCCGCCCGACCCGAACGGCCCGCTTGTCCTCCAGGTGTTCAAGACCAACGCGGACCCGTTCGTGGGTCGCCTCTCCTACTTCCGCGTCTGGTCCGGCACCATCCGCGCCCACGACCACGTGTGGAACGCGGCGCGCGGCGAGGAGGAGAAGATCGGCCAGGTGCTCGTGCTCAAGGGCAAGGAGCAGGAGCCCGCGGGCGAGATCCAGGCAGGCGAGATCGGCGCCGTGGCCAAGCTGGCTGTGACCTTCACGGGTGACACACTCTCCTCGCGTGAGAAGCCCTACACGATGGCGCCCCTGGTGTTCCCGGAGCCCAGCCTGCCGGTGGCCATCGAGCCGGCGTCCAAGGCGGACCTGGACAAGCTGGGCACCGCGCTCCATCGGCTGCTCGAGGAGGATCCGACGCTCCGCGTCGAGCGCCCCATCGACACGGGTGAGCAGGTCCTCTGGGGCCAGGGCGAGAACCAGATCGCGGTCGCGGGCGAGCGTCTCAAGCGCAAGTTCGGCACCGCGATCGTGACCCACGCCCCGCGCGTCCCGTATCGCGAGACCATCCGGGGCAAGGCGAACGTGGAAGGCCGTCACAAGAAGCAGACCGGCGGACGCGGCCAGTTCGGCCATGTCTGGCTGGAGATCGAGCCCAACCCGGGTGGTGGCGTCACCTTCACGGAGCGGATCGTGGGCGGTGTCGTGCCCAGGAACTTCTTCCCGGGAGTGGAGAGGGGCGTCCGGGACGTGGCCGAGAAGGGACCCATCGCGGGCTACCCGGTCATCGACTTCAAGGCGACCCTGTACGACGGCTCGTTCCACAACGTGGACTCCGATGAGCTGTCCTTCCGGCTGGCCGGTTCCCTGGCGACCCGCAAGGGCATCCAGGAGGCGCACCCGGTGATGCTGGAGCCCATCATGTCGGTCGAGATCCGGGTGCCGGAGGCCTACCTGGGTGATGTCAACCGTGACCTGTCGACCCGGCGCGGGCGCGTGCTGGGCATGGACGCGGACGAGGGCAGCCAGGTCATCCGGGCGACGGTGCCCCAGTCGGAGCTGTTCACGTACGCCATCGAGCTGCGCTCGATGACGGCCGGCCGCGGTACGTTCTCGGCGAAGGTCGACCACTACGACGAGGTGCCCGCACACGTCGCCCAGAAGATCATCGAAGCCCACGCCAAGGAGGTCGCCGCGCAGGGCGGCCACTGAGCCGGGGTCCTGGGTGCGCCTCAGCGAGCGCGGCTGAGTGCCTCCGGGAGCGCGATGGTCCCTTCGTACAGGGCGCGGCCGAGGATCGCGCCGGCATACGGGCGATGGGCGAGGGCGGCGATGTCCGTGAGCGAGCTCACACCGGCGCTTGCGATGACGTTGGCGTCGGGTGCGGCTGCCTGGGCCTGGGCGAGCAGCTCGAGGTCCGGGCCCCCCAGCAGGCCATCGCGCGAGATGGCGGTGACCGCGAACCAGCGGACGCCATTCGCGCAGAGCGTGGTGATGAGGTCCAGCGCAGGGGTGCCCGCGGTGCCTGGCACCCAGCCGTCCCCCAGAGCCTGGCCGTCGCGGACGTCGATGGCGGCCACGATCGCCGCCGGGCCGTGGCGTGCCACGAGCGTCCGCCCCAGG
>JBBRGR010000522.1:0-1917 GCA_038223815.1 Gemmatimonadales bacterium | reverse complement strand
ATCGGCACCCGCCATCATGGCGACGGCGGACGCGCGGGCCACATCGCGCAGGGTGGCGAGTTCGCCGGTCGCGAGGATCGCCTTCAGGTGGGCCTCCCCGCACGCCTCCCGGAACGCGCGCACCTCATCATACAAGGCTTGCCAGTTGCCGGTGAGGACATGCTCGCGGGTGATCACGATATCGATCTCCTCCGCCCCGTCCGCGACCGACGCGCCGATCTCGGCGATGCGCGTGGTGAAGGGGGACAGACCCGCCGGGAAACCGGTGGAGACGGCCGCCACCGGGATCCCGCTGCCGGCGAGCGCCTCCACGGCGGTCTGCACGAATCGATGATAGACGCAGACCGCCGCCACGCGGACCGGCGTCTCGGTCATGCCGAGCGCGGCGAGCAGGTCAGGTCGGACAGGCTGGCGCGCCTTGGCGCAGAGCCGTCGCACCCGGCCCTCGGTGTCGTCGCCTTGCAGCGTGGTGAGGTCCATCAGCGTGATCGCCCGGAGCAGCCAGCCGGCCTGCCACGCTCCCTTGACGGAGCGGCGCGTCGGGATGGTCGCCGCGCGACGCTCGACCGCGCTGCGATTGATCCGGATTTCGCGCACCCAGCCGAGCTCGAGCGGCATCCCCGGATTGCGCACCAGCGGGGGACCGCCCGGCGGCTCGGTGCGGATGACGTAGTCGGGTGCGCTGCGAGAAGTCCGCGTGCGCAGGTCGCTGGTGGTCATCGGGTCGAATCTCCCCAGGCTCGGGCGGCCAACAGTTCCTCGCGCCGTGCCCAGAGCGCCGGATCGCGGAAGAGGACGATGAGCAGGGCACCGGCGACGAAGCCACCGATGTGCGCCCAGACGGCGACGCCGCCCACCTGATCGAACTGCGCATTCACCAACTGCATCACGAACCAGAGCCCGAGCATGATCCACGCCGGCACGGTGACCCGGAAGAAGATGATGATCAGCGGCACGATGGTATGCACCCGCACCTGCGGGTAGAGGACGATGTAGGCGCCCATGACCCCGGAGATCGCCCCACTCGCCCCCACCATCGGAACGGCACTCTCCGGTCCGACCGCAATCTGAGCGGCCGCTGCCGCGACGCCCGAAAGGAGGTAGAAGGCCAGGAAACGACCATGTCCCATGGCGTCCTCGATGTTGTTGCCAAACACCCAAAGAAACCAGCAGTTGCCCAGCAGGTGCAGCCAACCGCCGTGGAGGAACATCGAGGTCACCAGCGTCCGCCAAGGACGCCCGGGCTCCACTACGCAGGCCAGTCCGTCAGCGACCGGAAAGGTGAAGCCCACCGGAAGCCGGCCGAGCAGGTCGCCCGGAACCAACCCGAGCTCGCACACGGAGGCGGCGAGCCGCTCCGGCGCGCCCAGCCCCTGCACCACCACCCAGACGGCCAGGTTGGCGGCGATCAACGCCACGGTGACCACGGGCGTGAGGATCGAGGGGTTGTCGTCGCGGTAAGGAAACATGACGTGAGGAATATACCGCCCGCCGACGCCCGACCTTACCAACGGGCCCGCCAGCCTGCATATTGGTGCCGAATCTCCCCCAACTCACCCGAGTGTCTATGGCGTCGCCCCTGCGTGCCGAGGATCCTGCTGCCCTCGCCGGAGCCACACTCCAGCCGGCGGCCCCTGCCGACCCGGCAGATCGTGCCGTCCTGATCGACGCACTCCGCGGCTTTGCCCTCTTCGGCGTCTGTCTCGGCAACATCCTCACCGGCTTCGCCTGGTGGACCCCCGAGGAGCATGCCCCCGTCACCTCCGCACTCCAGCTCGGGAGCGACGACACTGCCTACTTCCTCATCCACGCCTTGGTCGACGGGAAGTTCTACTCCATCTTCTCGCTCCTCTTCGGCCTGGGCTTCGCGCTGCAACTCACCCGGCGGGACGACGAGGCCGCCGCCCTCACGACATA
>JBBRGR010000521.1:0-1924 GCA_038223815.1 Gemmatimonadales bacterium | reverse complement strand
CCGCCACGCGATGAACCAGCATCATGGCAAGCACTACGCAATGGCGCAGAACCTCTCTCCGCGTCTCGCCGCAGCCTATGACGAGCAGCTCGAGCGCTTCGATGTGCTCGTCATGCCCACAACTCCCATGCGGTCCTCAGTGCTCCCGGCGCCTGACGCGCCGTTGGAGGAGAGCCTTGCTCGCGCGTTGGAGATGATCGGCAACACGGCGCCGTTCAACGTGACAGGTCATCCCGCGTGCTCGGTGCCCGCAGGCATTTCGGGGGGACTTCCCGTAGGCCTCATGGTCATCGGCAAGAAGCACGATGACGCAACAGTCTTGAGGGTGGCCCAAGCAGTGCAACAGGCCGTCGGGACATTCCCGGCACCTACGGTTCGTTGAGGGGTGCGACGAACGGAGCGCTCGATCTGGGCGGCACGGGCGGCATGGGTGAGGTCTCGGTGCCGGAGATCGAGCCGGTGTTCAGAGAGGGGTGGGACAAGGCAGTCTTCTGATCTGGCGGAGTTCTCCGGACGCGCCGGGCTTCGGGTCGCAGCCCCGACCTGGTGCCCCGGCTCGTAGGGTTTGACTGTGCCCAAGAAGAGACGTGACCATGGCCGGGCGCGCCAGCCGCGGCAGACACACCCGACCCAGCCGGCCCGGCAGCCGCACGGCGCGCAGGAACAGCAGTTGTTCCAGAGTCTGCGTGCGGCGTTGCGGTCGGATGAGCCGCTGGATCTGCTGGGCATCGTCAGCGGTTTCCTCGAGGTCACCGATCCGCGGAGCCGGGATCCGTTCGCAGCGGACGAGCAGCGAGCCAGTCTCGCTGACCTGGTCGACTCGTTCACAGGGACGCCGTACGCCGAGACCACGGCAGCGCTGAGCGCCATCAAGGCGCTGGTGACCGACCAAGTGCTCGCTGCCCGGATCACCCGCGAGCTCGAGGGTCGTAGGCACCCGTTGCCGGACTGGCTGACTGGGCTCGACCGGGCGCGGTTGGACCCGGACGTGTGGTTCATGACGCACGTGCTCGGCGACGGCGACGACTACCTGATCGGGGTGACGCTGCCTTCTGGGCACGCGTTGTCGGTCCTGGTGTACGTCGACCACAACCTCGGCACGGTGGTCAAGGACGCGTTCGTGGTCCCCGAGCCACTGGAGGACCTGGCGATCAAGATGGGGACCTTGATCGATGACCCCGACCAGTCGCTGACCCGGACCGACCCCGCCACGGCGCGGGCCGTGATCGAGGCGGCGATCATCTCCGGCTCAGAGCTGTACCCGCCGTTGACCTCGGACAGCTGGCCGATGTGCCGGCCGCTGGTGGAGTGGGTCCTGCGCCAGCTGCCCTCGGGCGCGGTCGCTCCCGAACGAAAGGAGTGGTCGGAGAAGGAGACGGCCGAGATCGCGGAGGCGTTCTTCGCCTCGCCGTTCGGCGCCAGGCTGGACCGCGACGACGAGCGGGACCTGCTGGTCAGTGTGCTGTGGTTCGGCACGTCGTATGCGACCGGTGACCCGTTCCTGTGGAGCCCGGTGACCGTCGAGATGTTGTTGTCCGACTGGTTCCCGCGCAAGGTGATCGCCGAGCCGGCGTACCTGGCGAAGCTGCCCAATCTGCTGCGCGCCTACATCCGCTACTGCCACGACCGCAACGGCATCCGCGCCGACCTCACCGCTGAGACCTTGGCCGCGGTCGCCCAGTACGAGCCGGAGTACCTCCAGCTGATCCGCAGCGACCGGCAGTCGGCGATGGCCAGACTGGTTGAAGCGCTGCTGGAGACCGAGAGGGGCAAGGGCCTGGGCGACGGCGAGTGGACGCTCGAGTACCTCGCGCGCGAGGTCGGCGGGATGGACGCCCTGATGGCGCTCGACGACTTGCCGCTGCCGGACGAGGAGTTCGGCTGGGCGGGCATCCCGGAGGGCATCCGGCCGGCGGTGCAGGTG
>JBBRGR010000520.1:0-1927 GCA_038223815.1 Gemmatimonadales bacterium | reverse complement strand
GATGATCGATCACCGATCATCGATCATCGATCATCGGAAAAACGCCCCCATCACCACCCGTTCCGCCACACGCAGCAGCACATACGCGATCATCGGGGAGAAATCCATCATCCCGGTGCGCGGGAGGATCCGCTGGATCGGCTCGATGACCCAGTCGGTGAGGGTGAGGACGATCCGCATCCACCAACTGTAGGGCGAGACGCCGAACCAGGACGACACCACCCGGATCAGCAGCGCCGCGGTGAGGACCGAGAAGAGTGTCGAAACCAGCATCGGCAGCACGGCGCCGCCACCAGCCGCGTAGCTGAGCCGGAGGATGGTGCCGATGAGCCAGGCGACGAGCTGGATCAGGATCAGGCCGCCGATCACCACGCCGCCGAGGAGCCAGAGCGGGGCGGATTGGGGATTGCCGCCCGCCTTGAGGACGCGGCGCTCCACGGGGGTCAGGAGCGGGTCGCTCCAGCCGCGGACGAAGCGGGCCCATCCGCCGAACGGCGCGAGGTGTTGCGCGCGCACCGCCCAGTGCGTCGCCGCCACCACCGCTGCGACCACAAGCGCCCCCCCGACGATCCAGCGCGCGCCGATCACGATCCACCCGGCGACTTCCAGCAGGGTCACCGCGCTACTCCATCACGAATTCGCGGGCGAATGCCACCTCGAACGCGAAGGTCTTGCTCCGCGAGCGCGTCTCCATGAGGTCCGCGATCCGCCGCAGGCGATCCGGGATGCTGAGCAACTTCTCCTGCGCCGAGCGGCCGAAGTCGTCGAGCCCTTCGAGGGCGTCGATCCGCCAATGGGCCAGCTGGTCCTGCACGATCTTGAGGTAGTCGCGTGGGCCGTAGATCCCCGAGCGCCGGATCACTTCGGCGAACTCCTTGAAGCCCGGGATGGTGACGCCCGGCATGTCGATCGCCGGCATGATGTGCAATGCGGAGCGGAGCGCCTCGCTCGGATCTCGCGTGAGGATCTCGGTGAACATCCGGCGATAGAAGGCGAAGTGCCGTGCTTCCTCCGACGCCACCTTGGCGAGAATGCCGCCGAGGAGTGGCTCGAACTCGCCGATGATCCGTCCGGTATTGGCGTGCGAATACTGCGTGGCCCGCTCCTGCAGCGTGGTGTACACGAAGACCCGATACGGATCCTTGTCCCACTCCGGCTGGAAGCCTGCCTTGATGTATTCGAACTTGAGCGATTCGAGCGTGCGCTGCTCGACGATCCCGGTATCGCGGATGTAGTCGCTGAGCACGGCGCCGTGGCGATCCTCTTCAGCGGTCCAGAGATTGTTCCAGTTGCGCCAGTGCGAGTCATCGCCGAGGTGCACCGCAAGCAGTCGGTGGAAGTGGGGCAAGCCTTCTTCGGTCAACGTGTTGAGCGCCAGCGCGGCACGGCAGGCATCGGGAATCCCGGCGACCCGCTCCCGCAACGTGAGGCGGTGTGCTTCGGCATCCTCGCCCGGGCTCGGCGCCAGCAGCTCCGCCGGAAACCAGAGCTCCCGCTTGGCCTCATGCTCGACCATCAGTTCATGCACCAACGGTTCGAGGTCCCGAAGGACCTCGACCTTCCGCCACATGCTGCGTGCTGCGTCCGTCAGTCCCATCAGGTGCCTCGATTCATCGGGTCCGGCACTGCCGGGTCACCGGGGGGCGGTTGTCGCATGCGATCGCATCGTTCATCCCGCTGGTGAGCGGGCCGCAGGCGGTGTTCTGCGCCGACCGGGCTGCCTCCGCTTCGGTCTCGTGCGAGGCCGTCGCGCAGTTCTTCCCCCCATTGTACTCCACACAGACCTCGCAGGTCACTTTCTGCGCCGAGAGGGTGGACCAGGTCAGGAATGCGACAAAGCCGAGGATGATGGCGATGGTGGTCAGGGTCTTGGAGGACATGCGGTAAATCTACTGCGAACGGCGAACGGCGAACAGCGAGCGGGGAG
>JBBRGR010000519.1:0-1939 GCA_038223815.1 Gemmatimonadales bacterium | reverse complement strand
GGCGGGCAGCCAGACGACACGTCGCCGCCGGCGGTTCTGGCCCCTGGCGCAGACGCCGGCGCTCGTCCGGACGTGGAGGCCGCGGCGGTCCATGCCGGAGGGCGGGCTCCGATCCGCCTCATCGGCTTGGCCATCACGTTGTTCCTCTTCGGGTTCGCGCTCCGGTGGGGCCAGGACGTCGTGGCGCCCTACGCGAACATCGGCGAGGCCGACATGGCCGGCACGGTGGTGTTCGACGCCGCGGCGGCGACGTACCGGGTGGTGTCGTCGGGCCCGAACCGCCCGGCCATCCACACCACGGTCTGCGAGGCGCGGGGTGCCGACGGGTACCGGCATCGCGAACGCGGTGCCGACGGTGTCGACGGCGGCCAGGAGCGCTTCGGGGTGACCCGGGTCACCGAGTTCGAGCTGCCGGCCGGTCGGGCCGAGATCCAGTGCGGCGATCGCGAGCCGGACCGCGGCGACGGCCTCGGGCGCTTCCAGGTGGTGGCCGCAAAGGGACCCACCTCGTACGCGGTCACCGGCCTGCTCATCGGGGGCAGTGCCAGCTTGGCTGTCGGCTTCGGCTGGTTCTTCTACCGGTTCCGTCGCCAGTCGACGTGACGGACCCGGCCCAGGAGTAGGCGATCTCAGATTTCAGACATGCGACACCCCGCTGATCAGGAAGCTGTCGAAGTGAACGCGCCGTGGCCGTGGGCCAGTTCGTCGTCGGGCGGCACCGGCCCAATGGCGTCCCACAGCTCCACCACGTGGCCGTGCTCGATGCGCCACAGCTCGCAGAAGGAATGGCGCTCCCCGCCAATCGAACCCTCGGAGTGCGTGAGGACGAAATCACCCTCGGCGACTGTGCGTTGCAGCGTGTCATAGGTCAGCGGCGCGCCGTTCTGCTTCAGCTTCTCGAGGAACTCCACCATCGGTACGACCCCGTCGGAGATATCGCCCGAGTGCTGCGTGAACGTGCCGTCCGGACGGGTGAAGGCGGTCATGGCGCGGTAGTCCTGCGCCTTGAGGACGGAGTTCCACACCTCCGCGGCGAGTTCACGGCTGGCCTCGGTGTCCGCCGAAGCATCCACCTCGGTCGTCCCGTCCATCTGGGTGTGGCCAGATTCGTTGCGCGGAGCCTGGGTGACGAGCCCATCCCAATGTTCGACGATCTTGCCGTCGGCCACGCGGTAGATGTCGAAGCCGAGGTACAGGTTCTCTGCGTCCAGCCCCGGGTAGGACCCGTGGAGAGCCACCAGCCCCTTTGCCTCATCCATCAGCACGCGAACCACGTCATGGCGCATGTCCGGTGCGCCCTCGACGAGGTCCCTCAGCCCCTGCAACCCGTTGGCGACGATCGGGGAGTGTTCAACGTAGTCCTGTGAGAAGTTGCGGGCCAGAGTCGTCACATCGTGCTCGGTGAACAGCTCACGATCAGCGGTGACCACGAGGTCTCGAATGTCATTCATATCGCTCGTCCCTTTCTGCAAGACGTCCCGGCTATTCCATCGAACTCATGACGTGCTTGACCCGTGTGTACTCCTCGACGGCGTACTTGGAAAGGTCGTTGCCGTAGCCGGAGTGCTTGAAGCCACCATGCGGCATCTCAGCGACGAGAGGGATGTGGCAGTTGATCCAGACACACCCGAAGTCAAGATCCCGCGAGAGACGTAGAGCGCGGGCATGATTGGTGGTCCACACCGAGGACGCCAGACCGTACTCGACATCATTGGACATCCTCACAGCCTCCTCCTCCGTTGAGAACGTCTGGACCGTGATCACGGGCCCGAAAATCTCGTCCTGGATAGCCTCATCGTCTTGGCGCAGGCCATCGACCACGGTGGCCTCGAAAAAGAACCCTGGCATGCCCTCCACCCGCTTGCCCCCCGTCGTGATGGTGGCGTGGGCGGGCAGACGCTCCAAGAAGCCCTCGATCCGTTCGAGCTGCTTGGCGCTG
>JBBRGR010000518.1:0-1941 GCA_038223815.1 Gemmatimonadales bacterium | reverse complement strand
CGGTAGCGGATCCCATGCGGAACGGCGCCGCCGTGATCAGTGGCGCCGCGATCGGCGCGAAGCCTGCGCTGGGCCGGTGAGCCGGCGGTTCAGTCGTGGGAGTGCCCGAACCATCCGCACATGCCGCAGATGGTGAGCTCGCCGGTGGGTCCCGATCACCGAGCGTTCGTCACCAGCCCATGTCGCGGGCAACGTCGACGCGGGCCGTATCTATCTCCTCTTGGCTAAGGGGGAGGATGTCGGTCTCCTGCTCCAGTCGGGTCAGCAGATCGGCCAGCGCCTGCTTCTCTGCGGGATGCGAGATCGGCACCTCATTCAGATCTACCGACATGAGCCAGTCAAAGAGCACCACTGCGTCTGCTCGCCACAGGTCGACCCGGACAGTTGGTATCGAAGGATCCACAAACCGGATCATCCACGACTCTTCCGCTCTTGCCGTGTCCGGCGCGCTCCTGAGTCAACTGGCGGAGGACCAGACCCGCTCGAACTCTGCCGCTGAGATCGCCCAACCAGTCCAGTCCTCGAGGGTGTCCAGCCGAGCGTCGCCCAGCTGGCCGTACTCGTCCTCGGTGCGGTCCGGGCCGTATCGCAGCGTCGGGCCATCGTCGTAGATCTCGACCTGGCGCGTCGGCCAGCCGTCGTCGCCAACCTCGAAGAAGTAGGTCGCAGCGCCCCAAGAGTCGAACTGGTCACCCCGCGAGTCATCCCAACGTCGCTTGAACCATCGCCTCGCCACGTCTGCAGCGTGCCATGCGATCCGCACTCACATGCCGCGCGTGGTGCGATTCCTTGACCGTCGGAGATGCTGGGCGGACGCTGCGGAATGGCTACTTCACAGATTCTGATTCCCGTCGTTCTGCCTCCGGTCTCGGACCGGCTTCGTCACGCTGTTGCCGCGTACCTGGCTCGTTTCAAGGGCCAGTCGCGGGTGCACACCGAGTCCGACCTGCGTGCCTTCGTGACCTGGTGCGAGGAACGCGGCCTGGACCCGTTGGCCGCGCAGCGGCCCCACGTCGAGTTGTACGTGCGGTGGATGCAGGAAGTGCGCCGGTACAAGCCGTCCACGATCAGCCGCCGGGTCGCGGTCGTGGCCGGGTTCTACCGGACCTGCGTGATCGACGAGGTCCTCGCGCACTCCCCGGCGGAGTACGTCCGCCGGCCCAACGTCCCGCCCGAGTCGCCCACCCTGGGCCTGACCCACCTGCAGTTCGAGGCCATGCTCGCCACCGCCCGGACCTCACCGAACCTCAACGACTTCGCGCTGGTGGCGATGCTTGGCCTGCTCGGACTGCGGATCTTCGAAGCATGCGGCGCGAACATCGAAGACCTCGGCGAGGAGCACGGCCACCGCGTGCTCAAGGTCCGCGGCAAGGGCGGCAAGGTCGTACTCACCCCGCTCCCGCCGGCGGTGTCACGGGCCATCGAGCGAGCCGTGACCGACCGGGAGTCCGGGCCGATCCTCCGAACCCGCAACGGCACCCGGATGGACCGGCACTGCGCCACCCGCCGCCTGCACCGCCTCGCCGCGGCTGGGGGCGTGCACGCCGCCCGGATGCACCCACACATGCTGCGGCACACCTTCGTGACCACCATGCTCGACGCCGGCGTCGACCTGCGCGACGTGCAGATCGCCGCCCGCCACGCCGACCCACGCACCACCATGCGCTACGACCGGGCCCGCAAGAACCTGGACCGCCACCCCAACTACATCCTGGCCGCGTACATGGCCTCCGGAACCTGAACCAGCGGCGACCTAGGCTTGTTGGTACTGCTGGTAGTACCATCATCACGTGGCGTCCATCGAGAAGCTCCTCACCGCCATGAGGGCCAACCCGAAGAACGTGCGCTACGCCGACCTCCACAAGGTGTGCGAGCACTACTTCGGTTCACCGCGCACCACCGGCGGATCCCACGCCGTGTTCCGCACCCCGTGGCCCGGCG
>JBBRGR010000517.1:0-1949 GCA_038223815.1 Gemmatimonadales bacterium | reverse complement strand
AGGCCGGTCCCCCGACCAGCGAGAAGCCGGTGAGGGCCACGACCGCCTCGACGGTCGCGCCTCCGTGCGCATCGGTGAAGAACGCCGCGATCGCGGGACGGCCATCCAGCCCGGCCGTGAAGGCCGGCACCGGCGTGAGGGCCCGCGCCTCGAGCGCCCGGATGACGGCGTCATAGTGCGCGGTGTTCTCGGCGAGCACGTAGGAACGCGTGACCAGGAGCCCGATGCGAGGCTGCGTCCCGATGCCCGGAAGCGCGGCCGCGCTCTCTGCCACGCGTCCCGGCAGGTCAGGGTGGTACACACCCGTCTCCGGGTATTCCTTCGGGGCGGGCGCCGCACGTGCCGCGGATCCGCTGCTGGCGCCGCCATACCGCTGCAGCAGGAACCGGATCATCCCTTCGAGATTCTCCGTGCTCCCGGAGAGCCAGTACTGCAGCGTGAGATAGTAGGCGCGCACATCCTGCGCGGTCCCGGGAATGAAGCGCAGCAGCTGCGGGATCCGCTTGAGCTGCCGAAGCTGGTCCTCGCCGTTCAGTCGCGCGCCCTCCTTGCGACCCGAGAGACGCTTGAGGATCATCGCCGGGGACCAGGGGCTCTTCGGGCCGCCCTCCCCCCCCATCGAGAAGCTCCCCATCCGCGTGCAGCGCATCACCTCGGGGGACGACATGACGGCGATCGTGGTGGCCTTGCGTTCGCTGCGCGCCTTCAGCACGGGCAGGATCGCCTGAATCTGGTCATCCACGAACAACTGCGTCACGACCACCAGGTCGGACGCGGCGACCGCCGCGCGCGCCCGTTCGAGCGCCTCGGGGTCGCGCCATTCGGCCGCGACGCAGAGCTCGATGGCGAGTGTCGGGTGGGACAACGTCAGGCGCTGCCGCACGGCCGCAAAGGCCGGGGCGCGGTGCGCATCGAGGGTGATCAGCGTGAGCCGCATCGCGTGCATCCTACCGCCCATAATGGGCTTTGGCTTCATACAGCGTGTCCACTTCGATCAGGGCGATGCGCTGATCGGCGGCGTAGCGCTCAGTGTTCCGCTTCGCCTTGCCGCGCACGAAGAAGGGAATCTTCTTCAACTCGGCCTCGGCGGTGGCGGACCAACTGGTCGCCGTGGGAGACAGGGGCGTGACCGGGTCGGCCACCGCCACTGCGGATGCCGCAACGTCAGGAACTGCCGCGACGGCGCCGGCCGTCGCGGGGGCCATCTCGAGGGACGCGGTGCGCGGCGCCGTGCCGGTCGCTGCCACTCCATGGCCCAGGTGCGACGGGGAGGCGCCGTCGGCGAACTCGAAATCCTCCCGGAACATTCCCAGCAGGTGCTCTTCGAGCCCCATCATCAGGGGATGCACCCAACTATCGAAAATCACGTTCGCACCCTCGGCCCCCATCTGGGGCGAGTAGCGCGCGGGGAAGTCCTGCACATGCACCGGCGCGGAGATCACGGCGCACGGGATCCCGAGGCGCTTGGCGACGTGGCGCTCCATCTGCGTGCCGAGCACGAGCTCGGGGGACGCGTCGACAATGGCTTGCTCGACGGCGAGGTAGTCGTCGGAAATCAGTGCCGTCAGGCCGAGTGCCTCGGCGGCCGGTCGGACATCACGCGCCATCTCGCGCGAGTAGGTGCCGAGTCCGACCACCTCGAAGCCCAGCTCTTCGCGGGCGATCCGCGCCGCAGCCAGAGCGTGCGTGCCATCGCCGAAGATGAAAACGCGCTTGCCCGTGAGATAGGTCGAGTCCACCGACCGCGAATACCATGGCAGGCGTGAGGCGATCGTGGCGACTGCCGCATCCGGATCGCCACCGGTGAGTCGCGCCACTTCCGCAGCAAAGTCCCGGGTCGCGCCGACGCCGATCGGCACCACCGTGGTATGCGGCTGCTGGAAGGTGCGCTGCAACCAGCTCGCGGTGCTCAGCCCCAGCTCCGGATAGAGCACGACATTGATGTCGGC
>JBBRGR010000516.1:0-1953 GCA_038223815.1 Gemmatimonadales bacterium | reverse complement strand
GCCTGGCTCGCACAACGGTGGGGCGCTCCGCGAGGCAACGAGTTCGGACGCGACGCCCTGCTGGTGTGGGCCGCCGGAGATGGCCGAGGTGGGGAGTTCGCCGAGCTCGCCGCGAAGCTCCCTGCGCTGGCCGCCGAGGTGCGACAGGAGCTGAGTCGGCGGGTGGGTCCGATGGGCGGCCTCGCCTTGGACGCGTGGATGCGAGGAGCTGGTTCACGGCTCATCGAGCTTGCGGTGCTCGCCGAGGCGGCGCGCCCGCTGACGGGCGGCGTCGCGTGGGTGCACCTACGTCAGCGCATGGTCACGTTCGGCGTCACTCCCAAGGAGGCGGAGTCGGTCCTTCAGCAACTCGGGCAGTCCGTCGGCCACGCCCTCACCCTGATCGGCGTCGACTCGGAGTCGCGCAAGCGGCAGCTGCTCGAGGCGGCCGACCGCAGCGTGGAAGATCCTGAGGTGCGCGCGCACTTGGCGAGCGGGAACAGCGTGCGTCTGAGGATGGGTTTCGAGCATCTCGAGCACGTACTGACCGAGGCCCTCGTCCATGCCGAGCAAGCGCTCGAAGAAGGGCGTCTGTTGACCCGCGAGGTACAGACCGCGATCGAGGCCCATCAGGCGCTGAGTCGTCACGGGCTCGCGGAGCACGCACCGTGGACCGATCGGGCACGCGAGGCCGTGCGCCTCCTCGGCTGGCTCGCCAACCACCAGCACGCGCTGAGCAAGGCGGGATTGCTGCACGACGATCCCGCGACCGAGCTCGGCCGTATCGCGCGCTGGTACGCGGACGAGGGGGGCTACGTCGATCTCGCCCGCCATCGTGCGTGGGGCCCGGCGGCCTCGCCCCTAGACACCGCAGTCACGGCGTTGCGAGAGCGCGCCGACCGCGCGCGTCGGGCCCTCGATCTGCGCTTTGCTCGCGCGATGGGTGAGTGGGTCCAAGCAGGGCGGCCGAGCAAAGAAGTGCTGCCCATCGAAGAGGCGCTCGCAAAGATCGCCGTGCCTTTCCTCGAAGAGAGCGAAGACCGCCGGCTCTTGGTCCTGCTCCTCGATGGCATGGCGTGGTCGCAAGCGGTGGAGCTCCTCGATTCGTTGCGTCGGTTCGACGATGGCTGGGCGCCGATTCACTTCAACCGCCGCCGCACCGCCGAGAGCGAGCTGCCGATCGTGTTCGCGGCGCTGCCCACGGTCACCGAAGTCAGTCGCTCGGCGTTCTTCGCGGGCAAGCGCATGGATGCGGGCAAGGAGCACGACACCCAGGACGATCCCAAGCGCCTCGCGCAACACCGGGGTCTGAAGCCGTTCTTCTCGGGGACCGCCATCCCGCGGCTGTTTCTCCGCGCCGACGCGCAGGTCAAAGCGGGCTCGGTGTCCGAGGCCCTGCTCACCGAGGTGAGAGATCCCTCGATTCGCCTGACTGCCGCGGTGTTCAACACTATCGACGACTCCCTCAAGAACAACGCCAGCCAGAAGCAGGATTGGCGAGTCGAAACCATCGGGCCGCTGCGCGATCTGCTGTTGGCGGCGAGACGCGCGGGGCGACACGTGATGATCGCGAGCGACCACGGTCATGTTCCCAGCGATGGTCTGCGAAACCTAGGAATGCCCACCAAGGGCGAGGGTCGTCGCTGGCGCATGCATCGCGAAGGTGAGACCACGATTGGGCCCGAAGAGGTGATGATCGGACCCAAGGGCGCGTGGCTCCCGAAGGGCGCCGATGGGGTGATCCTCTTGAGCGACGACAGCGCGCGCTACGGCGCTTCGACCGCGTCGGGTGAGCACGGCGGCGCGTCGCTCGCGGAGGTGCTCGCGCCGTGCGCGATACTCGGCTGGGACGAGCTCGGCGAGAGCCAAGGTTCGCTGTCTCTGCTCGCTCGCTACGAGCCCGCTTGGTACCGCCTCGAAGCGGTGACGGAGGGCGCGGCGCCAGCTCGCGTCCGCAAGCGGCCCGACAGCAAG
>JBBRGR010000515.1:0-1965 GCA_038223815.1 Gemmatimonadales bacterium | reverse complement strand
CGAAGTATCCGAAGCACGGGCTGGTGACCGGGCAGGCGGTGCTGGTACGCGAGCGGACCGAGAAGGACGCGCGCATCGTCGGCATCTTGCGGGCGGGTGCCCGCGTGCGCACGGACGTCGCGCTGAGCTTCGGCGGCGGCTGCACGAAAGGGTGGCACGCGATCTTTCCGGCCGGGTGGATCTGCCTCAACGCCGGCCTGGCGATCGGCGATGCGCCGCCCGACGACGGGGCGATCAACATCCCGAAGCCGAGGCTCGAGGAGACCATGCCGTACGAGTACTGGCGGGTCTCGCACGACGGCACGCCGTTTTTCCATCGTCTGCCGAGCTTCACCGAGGCCGATCAGGCCGACGCGGCGGCGAAGGTGTGGATGGCCGAGCACGGGCGCCAGTCGATCCCGACGACCCCGGCCGAGCGTCCGCCGGAGGTGCCCGCGGTGGTCAAGGAGTACCTCAACGCCGGGTATTACGTGACGGTCGCGGGCGAGGCCTTGAAGAGCGAGCGCCGGTTTGTTCGCACGCTGCGCGGCGTGTTCGCCCGCAAGTACCAGCTCGAGCAGCGCGAGGGATCGAGCTTCACTGGCATGGTGTTGACCGGCGAGGACGACCTGCCGGTGTACTGGATCGTCCGCGAGACCGGGCTTCAGCGGCGCGAGGCCGAGGGCAGCGAGACGCTGGTCAAGACCGACGCTGCGATCCCGCCGCGTCGCTCACGCTACCCGTTCAAGCGCAAGGTGACGATCGGCAATGCGCAGTTCTACGAGGACGCCGACGGGCTGTTGATGCCGGCGTACGCGGTCGCGCAGTCGTACAAGCTTCGCCGGCCGCCGGGCGTCGGCGCCGAGGAGCGGTGGGTCCACGTCGACCTCTCGGAGCAGGTGCTGGTCGCGTACCAGGGCGACAAGCCGGTGTTCACGACGCTGGTCTCGACCGGCAAGGAGCCGGGCATGACGCCGATCGGCGTGCATCGCCTGCAGAGCAAGCACGTCGCGACCTCGATGCGCGACCAGCCGATCGAGGAGGATGCCTACTCGATCGAGGATGTCCCGTGGACGCAGTATTTTCATAACAGCGTCGCGTTGCACGGGGCCTTCTGGCACGGGGGCTTCGGCCTGGTGCGCAGCCACGGGTGCGTGAACCTGTCGCCGAGCGACGCGCGCTGGCTGTTCGGCTTCACCGAGCCGCACTTGCCCGACGGCTGGCACGCGATGAGCCCGGGCGCCGGAAAGTTCGCGCGCGGCTCGGCGGTCGTGATCACCGAGTAGAGCGAGCCGGCCGAGCGTGGCGTCGGTCACCGACTCGTTCCTTCGTGCTCATGGACGACGTATCGCCGACCTGGTCCAGCGTCGGCGCTCACCGGTTACAGGCGCACGCCGTGGAGACAATGGCGCATCGCGTCGCTCAGATCGCGGAAGGTCGGGGCGTCGCTGGCCACACCGCGCAGCGGCACACCGGTGCTCGTGCCTGCATCACCGGTGCTCGGTCCCGGTGGCCGTCTCGCCGCCGGATCCGCCCTGGTCATCGACCCCGTTCCCGCCGCAGCCGATCAAAACGAGGGCCCACACAGGCCACGGATCTGATGATGTCTTCATGGGCTAATTGAAAACAATTTTCATTAGAACCTGTCAAGCGAACCTCCACTGGTCGTTAATTCACCAGGATAGAGCCTTATTTAGGCGTTTTACCCGGGCCTTGCCAAATCAATTGAAACGGCGTATCAATTGAAACCCATGAGCACGACCCGCCCCTGCCACCGCACCCGTCTCGCCTCCGGGCCCAACGTCACGATCGAGGCCTGCAGCTGCTCGATGGTCCACCTCAACCTCGGGGCCACCACCATTCGCTTCACGCCGGAGGCATTCGAGGGGCTCGCGTCGATGATGCTCGCGGCGGTCGGCGAGATGACGACACGCTCTCCGCTCCACAACGACGACCCGGCCGCCACGCTCGGCGCGCTGGGTCGAC
>JBBRGR010000514.1:0-1972 GCA_038223815.1 Gemmatimonadales bacterium | reverse complement strand
AGCGCCCCGAGCCGTTGCCCGGTCATCGCCAGGTATTGCAAGATGAGGGCCGCCCCCAGAGGGGCGTCTCGGCCCACGTGCAGGGCCGGGAGGATCACCCCGCCGTTCCCTTCCCCGCCGATCACGGCGCCCTCCGAGACGATGGCCCGGGCGACATTGGCCTCGCCGACTGGCGCCCGGTGGAACCGTGCCCCGCCTGCCCGCGCCGCATCTTCCACCACCAGGGAGGTCGAGAGGTTGACCACCACCACGGCCGGGCCGCTGCCGGCCCGCTGGCGGGCGAGGACGGCCCGCGCGGCCAGCGCCAAGGTGTAGTCCTCTCCGATTGCCGTGCCGGTCTCGTCCACCAGCGCCAGCCGATCGACATCCGGGTCGACCGCCATCCCCAGATCCGCCCCGGAGTCCCGCACCAGCGCGCCCAGCTCCCCGAGGTGCTCCGGGATTGGTTCGGGCTCCCGCGGAAAGCGGCCATCACTCTCCAGGTGAATGCCGCTCACCCGCACGCCGAGACGCTCGAAGAGGGCCAGCATCGTGGGTGCGCCGGCGCCGCGCACACAATCCAGCGCCACGTGGAAACCGGCCGCCCGGATCGCCGGGACGTCGATCTCGGCGAGGGCGAGGATCGCGTCGAGGTGGCGCGAGACGGCGTCCGGGTCCTCCTGCCGCGTCCCGATGCCATCCCAGCCGCACCGGGCGGGACCCTCGTCCGCCAGGCGGCGCACGGCGGCCCCGGCCTCGGCGTCCAGAAAGATGCCGTCCGGTCCCACGAATTTCAGCGCGTTCCACTCGATGGGATTGTGGCTCGCGGTCAGGATCAGGCCCGCACCGGCGTGATGGTGTTCCACGGCCATCTGCACGGTCGGCGTGGGTACCATGCCGACATCGATCACATCCACGCCGACCGACTGAAAGCCCGCGGTTGCGGCGAGGGTGAACATCGGGCCGGACGTCCGGGCGTCGCGCCCGATCACCACGCGCGTCCCGCCGCGGCTCCGCACCCAGGCGCCGAGGGCCGCCGCATAGCGGGCCACAAGTTCCGGGGTGAGGTCGGTGCCGACATGACCGCGCATCCCGGAGACGGAAATCATCAAGGTATCAGACATGGGAAAGGGTGCTCACGCGTGGTGGGTAGCCGGGGAGCGATGGGGAAAGGCCGCGACGAACGCGTGGACGATCTCGGGATCGAACTGCCGACCCGCGCCGCGTTCCAGTTCTCCGAACGCATAGTCGAGGCTCTGTTCGGGACGATAGGCGCGCGTGGACGTCATCGCATCGAAGGCATCGACCACTCCGACGATGCGCGCGGACAGCGGGATCTGCAGCCTCATCAGGCCATCGGGGAAGCCCGAGCCATCCATCCGCTCGTGGTGCCAGCGCACAATGTGCAGGACCTCGGGGTGATCGGCGCGCAGCACCGAGAGCATTTCCTCGCCATCCGTGGTATGCCGGCGCATCTCGGCGAATTCCTCCTCCGTAAGGCGCCCCGGCTTGTTCAGGACCGCATCGCGGGTGCCGATCTTGCCGATGTCATGCAGCTCGCCGCCGAGGCGCAGCTCGTCGAGCATCACGCGGTCGAGGCCGAGCTGGCTACCGGTGAGGACGGCGTATTCCGACACGCGACCGGAATGGCCGCGCGTGTACTCGTCCTTCGCCTCGAGCATGCGCACGGCCATGTGCACCTGCGCCAGGAACATCTCCGTGTTGCGCCGGGACAGCGCAAGCACCCGGCCTTCCAGCTCCGCCTGATAGCCCTCCCGGAGCTGGCGCAGCTCGCTGCGTTGCCACCGCTCCTCAAGCGCCTTGGCGACCCGCGCGCGTACCTCCTCCACCAGCACCGGCTTGGCGAGGTAGTCCATGGCTCCGGTCTTCAGACAAGCGACCGCCAACGCCACGTCGGCATCACCGGTCAGCATCAACACCGCGGTGTCGGGGTGCCGCACCCGCAATTCGGCGAGCAACGCGATCCCGTCGC
>JBBRGR010000513.1:0-1991 GCA_038223815.1 Gemmatimonadales bacterium | reverse complement strand
GATCGCTGATCGATCATCGCTGATCGATCAGCGGTGCGGTGCTATGTTTCCCTATGCTCCGCCCGCTGCTCCTCCTCGCCCTGCTGCTCCGCCTTGCCCCCGCTCCCGGGATGGCGGCGTCGCACTGTGCACCGGATGGCCCGGCCGCCTCGGTCCCGGGCACGGCGCACCATCATCACGGTGCACCCGCGAGCACGGATCGACCTTCCTCGGAAGAGTGCAGTCATTGCCCGCCGAGCGATTGCGCCAAGCACCGCTCGTGCGAGGCGCCACCGGTGGTGTCCTGGGTCGAGTCGGTCTTTGCGGGGCCGCTCGCTGCCCCGAGCATGGCGGCGGCCCGCGCTCCGGCCATGGCCTGGACCACGACCCACACCGCGCCCCCCACCCGACCTCCTGCATCGCCCCTCGCCTGATCGAGTCGCTGGTTCCTGACCTTACTCGTTTCACCGAGGATGATGATGCCTGTACCCCTTCGTACCCTGCTCCTGGCAGGGGCGCTCCTGACCTGTGGCGTGGCCACGGTGTCGGCGCAGACCGACTACCGCAACCTGGACGATGAGCGTCCGGTCCGCACCGAGGACGCCTGGCCGATCGAGCGGCGCGCCTGGGAGTGGATGGCGCCGTTTCGGTACTCCCGCCAGGACGGCCGCGGCGAACTGGAGTTCACCCCCGAACTCATGTGGGGCGCCTTCGCCAACGGGATGGTGGGCGCCAAGCTCCCGGTCGTCACCACTGGCCGCCTCGGCGAGGCCGCGCTCGCGGGGCCGCGTCTCTTCGCCCTGCTCTCCCTCAACGCCGAAACGCGCTCGCTGCCTGGGATCGCGCTGCGCGCCGACGCGCTCCTTCCCGGGGGCGATGCTGCCGGCGCTGCGACACTCGTGACCGCCAAGGCGATCGCCACGCGCACGTGGGGGCGGCTCCGCACCCACGTCAATGCCCTGGTGACCCTGGGGGATGCCGCCGATGCGCCGTCCGCCGATGCTCCCGGGCGCTGGTCGGCCACGTTCGCTGCCGATTGGTCCTTTGTGCGCCAGAGCACGCTGGTGATCGCCGAGATCGTGACCGAACGTCCGCTCGTCGGGACGGTGCAGCAGTGGGAGGTGGCGGTCGGACTGCGTCGGCAGTTGACGCCGAATTTCGTGCTCGACGCCGGACTCTCTGGCGGGATCGGCGGTGGTCTGGGCCCGGACCTCGCCTTCACGGCCGGCCTGTCTCGTTCCTTTGCGATTGGCACGCCCAACGCCCGGAGGACACCATGATCCGCCTGCTCACGCTCCTCGTGCTGCTCCCCTCGCTCCTGAGTGCGCAGCAGCGCCGCGACGAGACGCACTACTACCCGGGCAGCTTCAACTGGCAGTTCCTGACCCACCACAACGCGGCCGGGCGACTCTTCAACGCCTTCGACTTCGGGCATGCGATCCTCTACGAGCGGCTCCTCACCCTGCCGCTGCCGGAGGCGAAGGTCGCCCTCGATCGGGACTACGCCTTCCTCGTGCAGGATCTTCTGGTGAAGCCGCCGCGCTTCGCGATCGCCGAGGAGGCGATCGAGCCGTCGTACGCCAAGATCGCGTGGCGGGCCAAGCAGACCTTCGACTGGGCCCACATTCTGCACCGGCAACTCTACGATGCGTACGCGGATCCTCGGCTCACCCCAGTTGCGCGTGACACGCTGATCGAACGGATCACCGATCACTACCTCGCCAACACGCGGTACGCGCTGGCGGTGGTGCCGAAGGGGATGGCGTTGATGGATGACCAGCCCTTCTCGCAGATCTTCCGGCGCGAAGTGCCGCGCTTCAACGGGCTGATCTGGTCCTACCACTGGCTGCAGGTCGGACTCTACGAGGCGTTTCTGGTGAGCGACGATCGCGCGACCCACGCCGACGCGGTTGATCGCGTCGTGGCGCGCTGGCGGGAGATGGTGCGGGGGGCGCCGGACGGCTACCCGAGCGTGATGCCAATGACGCCAGCGGTGGCGCCGCGCTTCAGCA
>JBBRGR010000512.1:0-2000 GCA_038223815.1 Gemmatimonadales bacterium | reverse complement strand
CATGGCCTCGATCTGCCCCACGCCAATGAGCCCCCGCGTCTCGGCCACGAGCGGGACATGGACGGTGATCACGTCGGCACGGGTGAGGAGCTCGGGAAGCCCGACCAGCCTGGCGGAGTGCTCGGTCGCCTGGTCGGCGGTCAGGAGTGGGTCGTAGGCGATGACGCGCATCTCGAATGCGGCCGCACGACGGGCGACCGCCTTGCCGATCTTCCCCAGGCCGATGATCCCCAGGGTCCGATGCCGCAGCTCGGCGCCAAGGTACGCGGCGCGCTCCCACTCACCGCGGCGCACCGAAGCGTCGGCGCTCGGGATCTTCCTGAGGAGCGCCAGCATCAGGGCCATGGTGTGTTCCGCGGCGGCAATCGTGTTGCCGGTGGGGGCATTGACGACCATCACGCCGGCGCGGGTGGCGGCGGGGATGTCAATGCGGTCCGTCCCCACGCTGGCGACACCCACCACGGAAAGCCGCGGCGCGGCCGCCGCCAGCAGCTCGGCGTCGACGCGCGTCTGCGAGCGCACCACGAGCGCATCCCAGCCGCCGTCCTCCGCGAGCGCAGCGAGCAGGTCGGCGCGCGGCAGGTTCAGCCGGACGGAGGTGTCATGCGCGGCGAGAAGCAGGTCGCGGCCGGGCTGGGCGATCGGCTCGGCGATCAGGATGCGGGACATGCCCCGAGTCTAGTGGTGAGGGCTGGTCGCCACGTCGTGCGGACGGAACCGGCGGTCGCCTGTCGCGCGGCTAGCCAAGCCGTCGGAGCCCGCCGACGAGCATTCGCCACCCGGGCAGCTTCCTGATCATCTCCCTGAGGCGAGCAGGAACCGATGCCCACGCCCAGAACAGCCGCAAGTACAGCCGCCCGCGCCACGACGATTCAGTCGGCCACGTACGTCGGGAAGGCCGCGCGACGCGTCGGTGTTCCTCCAGGACTTCCCGGTAGATCGCGACCAGGACCGCGGCGGTCCCATCCAGGCTGGCACGCGATCGCACGAGATCGCGTACCCGAGCGGCGTCCTGGGCGTCGTATCGAGCGATCTCACGGACGAGCGGCTCCGGCGAGAGCGGGTCACGCAGCACCTCGAAGCCGAAGTTTCGCTCTCGAAGCCAGTCGAAGTGGGCGGCAGTCACCATGGGTCCGACCCCGGCGTAGTCACACAGAACCACAGCCGTTCCCACGGACATGGCTTCGATCGCAGCCTTTGCCTTCGCGAAAACGATGTCGTACTGACCGAGCTTGCGTTCCGGCTCGGCATCCACCTTTCCTACCCCTGCCCCAACCACCTCGAGCTCGAGGCCTGTCTGTACGCACGCCTCCCGAACGGCCGGCAGATGACTCTCTTCGGTCGCGTAGTTGCTGAACAACAGCGCCCTGCGCGGTCGGTCGGGCAAGGGCGCACGAGGGCTGAAGCGGTTCACATCAACGAAATTCGGGAGCAGCGCGACGGCATCCATCGGCGCTCCCTCTTCGACAAGGCGCTGGACGCACACGCGGCTGACGCCGAATCGGCGACGGATGTTGGGATGTGCGGGTGACCGGTCCTGCGGAAACTGGTGGCTGTGACATATAGATATCGCCGGGATTGAGGGCCACTGTTTCAAGGCGATGAGCGTTGGCGCGTGGTGGTGGCCGTGAATGATGTCCGGCTCGTCCAGCCGGCTCAATGAATCGCTGACAGGGATGCCGGCGGCCCGAAGCCCATCGGCGATTGATCCTCGAGTCGAGCTGAAGACCGCGGGCCTGTGGCCCTGGCGCTGCAGCTCAAGGGCCAGGTCTCGCACGTACAGAGCCGTGCCGGACGGGGGCCACAAGACGAGATTGGTGATGAGGACACGCAGGCTCGATGCGCTCACAACATCTCATCGGGGGGCACCGTTCCGATCACGCGCGCCGGGTTGCCGGCGACGATGGCCCCATCGGGCACATCCTTGGTCACGACCGATCCGGCACCGACCAGCGCATTGGCACCGATGGTGATGCCGGGCAGCAGCACACTGCCGCCCC